>NZ_CAWLMI010000007.1:0-34711 GCF_963862045.1 Aeromonas sp. 159
CCACTGGCTGCTGGAGACCTGGGGCCAGGGACTGGCGGCCCAGCCACTGTTGCTGCCGGTCTCCTTCAAATTGCCGAAGAATTTGATCGCGCTGGTGACCGAGCAGGAACGTTTGCTGAAACGGATGGGGCTGGAGTTGAAAAGCGGGGGGCGCGACACCATGATCCTGACTCGGGTGCCGGCTCTGCTGCGCCAGACCGACCTGGTGCGTCTGTTACCCGAATTGCTGCAAATTATCGAGGGCGGATCTGACAGTGATGCTGGTCAGCAGGCTGAAGTATTATGCCAATGGCTGGTGGAGCAGGGGATAAGCCGCGAGAAGATATACGATTTTTCAACTGCCAGTCGTCTGCTGACGGAACTTGTGACCGATTTCAGTGACCAACTGGCAGACATTCGCATGGTGCGCCCGCTTTCGTTGGCGACTGTGCTGGAGGAGTTTGAACATGGCGAGTGACTTGCCGACCGCAATTTTTCTGATGGGGCCGACGGCCTCCGGCAAGACGGATCTCGCCATTGAACTGTGCCAGGCGCTGCCCTGCGACATCATCAGCGTCGATTCGGCGCTGATCTATCGCGGCATGGATATAGGTACGGCCAAGCCGACCGCCGATGAACTGGCACGTGCCCCGCACCGGCTGATCGACATTCTTGACCCCGCCATGAGCTATTCGGCAGCCGATTTTTGCAAGGATGCCCTGCGGGAGATGAAAGAGATCGCCGACCGTGGCCGCATTCCGCTGCTGGTGGGCGGCACCATGCTCTATTTCAAGGCGCTGCTGGAGGGATTGTCCCCGCTGCCCTCCGCCAATCCCGCCATTCGTGCTGGGATTGAGGAAGAGGCTGCCCGCCTCGGTTGGCAAGCGCTGCACGACGAGCTGGTGCGCATCGACCCTGTGGCCGGGGCGCGAATTCACCCCAATGACCCGCAGCGACTCTCCCGGGCGCTGGAGGTCTACCGCATCAGCGGCAAGACCCTTACCGAGCTGACGCAAGTGCAGGGGGAGGGCTTGCCCTATCGGGTGCAGCAGTTTGCCATCGCCCCGAGCGATCGTGCCGTGCTGCATCAGCGGATCGAACAGCGCTTTGACAAGATGCTGCAAGGTGGCTTTGAACAGGAGGTTCGTGCGCTGATGGCGCGCGGCGATCTGACCCCGGATCTCCCCTCCATTCGCTGTGTGGGTTATCGCCAAATGTGGGACTACCTGTGCGGTGAAGTGGGGTATGATGAGATGCGTTATCGTGGCATTGTTGCCACACGCCAATTGGCAAAACGACAGATGACCTGGTTGCGCGGCTGGCCCGACGTGACCTGGTTGGAATCTGGTGAGTCTGGCAATCTCGACCGCGTGCTTGCTCGCGCTGGTGCGGCTTGACACTCCCTGTATAATCAGGTTGTTATATTGATATCCGGTGTTTAAAAACAACAAACTATAAGGAAAAGAAAAATGGCTAAGGGGCAATCTCTCCAAGACCCGTTTTTGAATGCGCTGCGCCGTGAGCGGATTCCTGTTTCTATCTATTTGGTGAACGGCATCAAACTGCAAGGTCAGATCGAGTCTTTTGACCAGTTTGTTATCCTGCTGAAAAACACCGTGAGCCAGATGGTTTACAAGCACGCCATCTCGACTGTCGTACCGGCACGTGCCGTTAATCATCACCAGCCCACTCCGGGTGGCGCGGCTGATGAACAGGGTGATGCCGAGGCGTGATATCCCTGGGCGAGTCGACTCGCCAACTCAGATTCATCATGATTCCTGTTAAGGAGCAAGCGCTTGTTTGACCGTTATGAAGCTGGCGAACAGGCCGTTCTGGTGCATGTCAACTTCAGTGATGAGGGTGAGCGGGAGGATCTGGAAGAGCTCAAGATGTTGGTGAGCTCGGCCGGAGTCAATGCGCTGGGGGTAATTACCACCAGTCGCAGTGCGCCCAGTGCCAAATTTTTTGTCGGCAGTGGCAAGGCTGAAGAGATCGCGTCCCAAGTCCAGATGCTGGATGCCGACGTCGTCATCTTCAACCATGCCCTGACCCCCGCCCAGGAGCGCAACCTGGAGCGTCTGTTCCAGTGCCGTGTGGTGGACCGAACCGGCCTGATCCTCGATATCTTTGCCCAGCGCGCCCGTACCCACGAAGGTAAACTGCAGGTCGAACTGGCCCAGTTGCGCCATCTTTCCACTCGTCTGGTGCGAGGCTGGACCCACCTTGAACGTCAAAAGGGCGGGATCGGTCTGCGTGGCCCGGGTGAAACCCAGCTTGAAACTGACCGACGTCTGCTGCGGGAACGCATCAAGGCGATTTTGCGTCGGCTCGACAAGGTGGCCAAGCAGCGGGAGCAGGGACGCCGCGCCCGCAACCGCAACGAAGTGCCGACGGTGTCACTGGTTGGTTATACCAACGCCGGAAAGTCCACTTTGTTCAACCAACTTACAGCTGCCAGCGTGTATGCTGCCGACCAATTGTTCGCAACTCTGGATCCCACCCTGCGTAAACTGGTGATCCGGGATGTGGGTGATGTGATTTTGGCGGATACAGTTGGATTTATTCGACACTTGCCCCATGATCTGGTCGCGGCCTTCAAGGCGACCCTGCAGGAGACCCGTGAAGCGGATCTGCTGCTGCATGTGGTGGACTGTGCCGATGAGCAGATGCAGGAGAATATCGACTCCGTGCAGCAGGTGTTGGCCGAGATTGAAGCCGATGACAGGCCCCAGCTGATGATCTGCAACAAGATCGACAAGCTGGCGGATCGTCCGGCAGGTCTGGAGCGAGATGATGAGGGGCGCCCGTTGCGCGTCTGGTTGTCGGCCCAGACTGGTGAAGGTTGTGAGCATCTGTTTACGGCGCTGACCGAATTGCTGGCTGGCTCCATGGTGCATCACACCCTGCAGTTGCCTCCTTCTGCCGCGAGATTGCGCAGTGCGCTCTATCAGCTGAAAGGGATTGAGCAGGAAGGTTTTAGCGAGGAGGGGGATTTCGTGCTGGAAGTCCGCTTGCAAGTGGCCGACTGGAACCGCCTCGTGAAACAGGAAGGTGAGAGTTTACAACGCTTTATCAGGCATTGATTCGTTGATGAAGGTGAACCCTTAGGGGCTTCTCAACGTATGACGGCCCGATAGAGATGATATCCATCCGCATGTATTAATGGAGACGCTGATGGCTTGGAATGAGCCTGGTAACAACGGCAAAGACCGTGACCCTTGGGGGAATAACGGCAAGAATCAGGGACCCCCTGATCTGGATGAAATGCTGCGCAAAGTGAGTCGCCGTTTCGGTGGCTTGTTTGGTGGCGGCAAATCTGGCGGCGATGTAGGTCGCTTTGGTATCTCCATCGCGCTGGTTGTGGCTGTGGTGGTGTGGGTCATCAGCGGCTTCTACACCATTCGCGAAGCGGAGCGTGGTGCCGTGCTGCGGTTTGGCAAGTTTTCCCATATTGTCGAGCCGGGCCTGCGCTGGAAGCCAACCTTTATCGATCAGGTGATCCCGGTGGACGTCGAGTCCGTGCGCTCCCTGCCTGCCTCCGGTTTCATGCTGACTCAGGATGAGAACGTGGTTCGGGTCGAGATGGACGTGCAGTACCGTGTCGTCAATCCCGAGCAGTATCTGTTCAGCGTGACCAATGCCGACGAGAGTCTGGGTCAGGCCACCGATAGCGCCCTGCGCTACGTGGTGGGTCATACCCGGATGGATGACGTCCTGACTACCGGTCGTGAGAAGGTGCGTCAGGAGACCTGGCAGGTGATCGATGGCATCATCGAGCCTTACCAGATGGGTCTGCAGATCGTCGACGTCAACTTCCTGCCGGCGCGTCCGCCGGAAGAGGTGAAAGACGCCTTTGATGACGCCATCTCCGCTCAGGAAGATGAACAGCGCTTCATTCGTGAAGCAGAAGCCTATGCCCGTGAAGTGGAGCCGAAGGCCCGTGGTCAGGTGAAGCGTCTGGAGCAGGAAGCGGAAGCTTACAAGTCCCAGATCGTGTTGAAAGCCCAGGGTGAAGTTGCTCGCTTCAACGAGCTGCTGCCCCAGTATCTGGCTGCCCCCGAGCTGACCCGTGAGCGTATCTATCTGGAAACGATGGAAGAGCTCTATCAGCAGGCCAACAAGGTGGTGGTCGACATGCCGGCTGGCAACAACAGCATGATCTACCTGCCGCTCGACAAGCTGTCTGGCAAGCCGAAGGCTGCCCAGTCTGATCGTGCCACTGTCGCCCCGGTCACAGAGCAGGTCCCCGTTTCAAACGAGGGTGCCAACTCTACGCCGACAATGCCGCTGCGTAGCGGTGACCGCTTCAGCTCAGGGAGAAACTGATAGATGAAAAAGCTAGCTATTGGTGCAATCGCTGTCGCGGCCATGGTCTGCTTCTCCTCTGTCTTTATCGTTGATGAAGGTCAGAAGGGGATTGTGGTGCAGTTTGGCAAGGTGAAGCGGGTTGACTCCGGTGAACCCCGCCTCTATGAGCCGGGCCTGCATTTCAAGGTGCCGCTCATCGACCAGGTTCGCAAGATGGATGCCCGCATCCAGACCATTGACAGCCAGGCCGACCGTTTTGTCACCTCCGAGAAGAAAGACCTGATCATCGACTCTTACGTGAAGTGGAAGATTGAGGACTTCTCCAAGTACTACCTGGCAACCGGTGGTGGCAACAAGCTGCAGGCGGAAGATCTGCTCAAGCGCAAGATCAACAACGGTCTGCGTTCCGAGATCGGTAACCGCACCATCAAGGACATCGTCTCCGGTGAGCGTAGTACCGTGATGGAAGATGCCCTGAAGAAGATGGCGCGCTCCTCCGAGCTCGGCATCAAGGTGGTGGATGTGCGGATCAAGCAGATCAACCTGCCGGTGGAAGTCTCCAACTCCATTTACCAGCGGATGCGCGCCGAGCGTACCGCAGTCGCCCGTGAGCACCGCTCTCAGGGTCGCGAGAAGGCTGAAATCCTGCGTGCCGATATCGACCGCAAGGTGACCGTCATGATCGCTGACGCCGAGAGTAACGCTCGCCAACTGCGTGGTGAAGGGGATGCGGAAGCCGCCAAGATCTATGCCGACAGCTACAAGAAAGACCCCGAGTTTTTCAGCTTCGTGCGTAGCATGGAGGCCTATCGCAAGAGCTTCGCCGGTGGTAACGACCTGATGGTGCTCAAGCCGGACAGCGAGTTCTTCCGTTACCTCAAGTCTCCTCACGGCACCAAGCAGTAATCGCCACGAGGTCACATTCAAAGGGTCTGCATTGTCAGACCCTTTTGTTTTTGGTGCCAACGCCAGCCGTTGACCCGAGGGGCTGGTTGCATTGAAGGAGGTCGGATGCTGACATCCATGCTGATGGGGTTGGGATTGCTGCTGTTGTTCGAGGGGCTCGGCCCGTTGTTGATGCCCAGGGCATGGCAGCAGATGTTGCGGCTGCTGAGCGATCAGCCACCGGAGCAGTTGCGCCGTATCGGCGGCTCGCTAGTGGTGGCAGGTAGCGTGATCCTCTGTATGCTGAGTCGCTGAGTCTGGCGCAATGCACTGTCCAGCAGATAGCAGAGAATAAAAAAGAGGCCAACGGCCTCTTTTTTCATCCATGTCGTTTACTCAGGCACTGCGCTGCACGGCCATGTGGGCCAGTGTTTCCAGCGCCTGTTTGTGCGGGGAGTCAGGCAGGATGGCGAGGGCGGCAATGGCCTTGTCGGCCTCTTCCCTAGCACGCATGCGGGAGTACTCCAGCGCGCCGGTACGGTCGAGAATGCCGAGGATCTGCTCAAGATGCTCCATGCCGTTGCGGTGCTCGATGGCATCGCGCACCAGCTGGCGCTCTTCCGGCGTACCCACTTCCATGGCGCGCAGCAGCGGCAGGGTCGGTTTGCCTTCGGCCAGATCGTCGCCGACGTTCTTGCCCATCTCTTCGCTCTGGGAGCAGTAGTCCATCACGTCATCGATGATCTGGAACGCGGTGCCCAGATACTTGCCGTAATCGGTCATGGCCTGCTCGACGGGCTCGGGCTGATGAGTCAGCACGGCGGCAAGGCGAGTGGCGGCCTCGAACAGCTTGGCGGTCTTGCAGTAGATGACCGTCATGTAGCTCTCTTCGGTGGTATCCGGGTCGTTGCAGTTCATCAGTTGCAACACTTCCCCTTCGGCGATGGTGTTGGTGGCATCCGAGAGGATCTCCATCACCCGCAGGTTGGAGAGTTCGGCCATCATCTGGAAGGAGCGGCTATAGAGGTAGTCACCGACCAGCACGCTGGCGGCATTGCCAAACATGGCGTTGGCGGTCTCCCGGCCGCGGCGCAGGTCGGATTCGTCGACCACGTCGTCATGCAGCAGGGTAGAGGTGTGAATGAATTCGATGATGGCGGCCAGTTTCAGGTGATCCTCACCCTCATAGCCCAGCGCACGCGCAGCCATCACGGTCAGCATGGGGCGCATCCGTTTCCCGCCGGCGCTGACAATGTAGAAACCCAGCTGATTAATCAGACTAACGTCGGACTGGAGTCGGGCCAGGATCAGTTCATTGACCGCCGTCATGTCGGCGGCACAGAGCGCACGGATAGTCTGTTGGTCCATAAGTCTCGTAACGTGACAGCAGCAATAACTGCGATTTTAGTAATGGCAGGGATTCTACACGATTTCACAATGGGTTACAGTTAGGCGTTTATCCACGGCGGCAGATATGCGCACAAAATAAACTTTTTGCTAAATTGGCCTTGCCTGAGCAGATCGATTTGCGTAGAATGCCCGCCCATTGTTATAGGTTTTTGCGCATGTCTAGCCTTGAGCAAAAGACATGCCTTTACGGAGTTAATCAAATGTACGCGGTATTCCAAAGCGGCGGAAAACAACACCGTGTGGCCGAAGGTCAAATCGTTCGTCTGGAAAAGCTGAACGTTGAGACTGGCGCTACCATCGACTTCAACGAAGTTCTGATGGTTGCTGCAGGCGACACTTTTAAAGTAGGTGCTCCTTTCGTTGAAGGTGGCAAGGTTGTAGCTGAAGTTGTGGCTCACGGCCGTGGCGAGAAAGTGACTATCGTCAAGTTCCGTCGTCGTAAGCACCATCGTAAGCAAGCGGGCCACCGTCAGTGGTTCACTGAAGTCAAAATCACTGGCATCAGCGCTTAATTAGAGGAGTCCGATAAATGGCACACAAAAAAGCTGGCGGTTCATCCCGCAACGGTCGCGATTCTGAAGCTAAACGCCTGGGCGTGAAGCGTTTCGGCGGCGAAACAGTTCTGGCTGGCAGCATCATCGTTCGTCAACGTGGTACCAAGTTCCACGCTGGCACCAACGTTGGTCTGGGCAAGGATCACACCCTGTTCGCTACCGCGACTGGTAAAATCCTGTTCGAAGTTAAAGGTCCGCTGAATCGTAAGTACGTTAGCATCGTTGCTGAGTAATTACGGACCGCAAGGATCCGAAGCCCCGCCAACAGGCGGGGCTTTTGTTTTTATGACGTCTTTCTGATGTCGTTGACGAAAAAACGGAACGCAGCTGACTTTGGCTCTGACGGGCATGATTGGCAAGATGCGTATCGCCCGCAGGGGTCTGTACCACTATAATTGCGTATCGGTTTTTCGAATTAAGGTGACGGTTACCTATGAAGTTTGTTGATGAAGTCCAGATTCGAGTCGATGCCGGTGACGGTGGTAACGGTTGTGTAAGCTTTCGCCGTGAAAAATATATTCCCAACGGTGGTCCGGACGGCGGTGACGGCGGTGACGGTGGCGACGTATATCTGATCGCCGACGAAAACCTCAATACCCTGATCGACTACCGTTTCGAGCGTTTCCATGCTGCCGAGCGTGGTGAGAATGGCCAGAGTGCCAACTGTACCGGTCGCCGCGGCAAGGACAAGATCCTGCGTGTGCCGGTCGGTACTCGAGCGACCGATGAAGATACCGGTGAACTGCTGGGGGATCTGACCCACCACGAGCAGAAGCTGCTGGTTGCCAAAGGTGGTTTCCACGGTCTGGGCAACACCCGCTTCAAGAGCTCCGTCAATCGTGCTCCCCGTCAGAAGAGTAACGGTACTCCGGGTGAAGTGCGTACCCTGAAGCTGGAGCTGCTGCTGCTGGCCGATGTCGGCATGCTGGGTCTGCCGAATGCCGGCAAGTCTACCTTTATTCGCGCCGTGTCTGCGGCTCGCCCGAAAGTGGCTGATTACCCCTTCACTACCCTGGTACCGAATCTGGGTGTGGTGCGTGGCGAGAACTCCCGCTCCTTCGTGATCGCCGATATCCCGGGTCTGATCGAAGGTGCTGCCGAAGGCGCAGGTCTGGGTATCCGCTTCCTGAAACACCTCGAGCGTTGCCGCGTGCTGATCCACCTGGTGGATATCTGCCCGGTTGATGGCTCCGATCCTGCTGAAAATGCCGTGACCATCGTCAAGGAGCTGGAGAAGTACAGCCCGGAACTGGCTGGCAAGCCGCGCTGGTTGGTGTTTAACAAGATGGACCTGATCCTGGAAGAAGAAGCCCAGGAGGTGATGGATCGCGTCAAGGCAGCCCTGAACCACGAAGGGCCGGTTTACGCCATCACTGCCATCAGCAAGGAAGGCACCAAGAAGGTCTGCTACGACATTCTGGATCTGCTGGATACTATGCCCCGTCAGCTGGCGGAAGATGCCAAAGACGCCATCGAGAAGGTGGAGTTCAAGTGGGACGACTACCACAAGAACCAGTTGGCCAAGGCTGAAGCGGAAGCACTGGCTGCCTCTCTTGCCTTCGATGAAGGGCTTGATGATGACGATTGGGATGACGACGAAGATGATGGCGTTGAAGTCATCTACGTCCGTGACTGATCCCCGTCACTCTCATTGAAAACCGGAGCCTGAACAGGCTCCGGTTTTTTTATGTCTATCGAGCAGCAACTCATTAGGTATATTTGTGATGTCACTTATTGCCTGCTACTGATAACCGATTATACTGCCCACCAAAATTAACAATGCCGAAACAATCATCTGGCGATGTCGATTGAATCGATATGCGCCGCTGTATCTTATTGTTTTAATGGAAGGTTTACCTGTGGAAATATTTATGCGTAGATTTCTGCCTTAAGGGCTTGTTTGTGCATTTTTTTAGAGTATTCTTGCGCCCGTTTTGCCGGTTAATGCATGAATACGCAGGTTGGCCGGGCTAGGGAAAAGTAACATTAGGGCAGTCATATCATGTTGGAAAAGAGTCTCGAAGCACCTGCGGTCAATACTCGCCGTAACTTGTTGATGTTTCTGGTTCCGTCACTTATCGGGATCCTGCTGTTCATGACGCCGGTCGTCTATGACGGTAACGTCACCATCCCGGTGGCCGTGCTGGCCAAGCTGGTACAGCGCATTTTTGCCGATTATCTGGTCGCCATGGTCAGTGCGGTGATCACCACCACCATGCTGATGACGGTGATTGCCTGGCTGTTCAAGCCGGCGATTCTGGTGCGTCGTCCTTTCCTCAACAGTTTGTTCAATGTCTCCCCTTTCTGGGCCTGCGTGCGGGTATTGGGCGGTATCTTCGTGCTGCTGACCTTCTTCCAGGTGGGGCCAGAGGTGCTTTACTCCGGCGCAACCGGTGGACTGGTGCTCAACGATCTGCTGCCGGTGCTGTTTTCAGTCTTCATTTTTGCTGGCCTGCTGCTGCCGTTGCTGCTCGATTTCGGGCTGCTGGAATTTGTCGGCACCATGATGACCCGCATCATGCGTCCGGTCTTCCGGTTGCCGGGTCGTTCGGCTGTGGACTGCTTTGCCTCCTGGCTTGGCGATGGCAGCGTCGGCATCCTGCTGACCAGCAAGCAGTACGAAGGGAAGTTCTACACCCAGCGTGAAGCTGCGGTGATTGGCACCACCTTCTCTGCAGTCTCCATCACCTTCTGTCTGGTGGTGATCTCCCAAGTGAAGCTGGAGCACATGTTCGTTCCCTTCTACCTGACCGTCTGTCTGGCGGGGGTGGTTGCCGCCATCGTGGTGCCGCGTCTGCCGCCGCTCTGCTGGAAGAAGGACATCTATGCCGATGGCACTCCCCTGTGCCGCAAGCAGGAAGCAGTGCCGCACCAGCACAGCGTGATGAGCTATGGTTTCGAGCGTGCCCTGACCAAGGCTGACAGCATGACTGATCTCGGCGCCGTCGCGCGGGAAGGGGTGAAGAATGCACTGGATATGGTGTTTGGCGTGCTGCCGGTAGTGATGGCGATCGGTACCTGTGCGCTGATGCTGGCCGAGCACACCCCTATCTTCAACTGGCTTGGCGCCCCGTTTGTCCCCTTGCTGGAGCTGCTGCAACTGCCGGAGGCGGAAGCGGCTTCCAAGACCATCATGGTCGGTTTTGCCGATATGTTCATTCCGGCGGTGCTGGCCTCGACCATCGAGAGTGACATGACCCGCTTCGTGATTGCCGCCATGTCGGTAACCCAGCTGATCTATATGTCGGAAGTGGGCGCCCTGCTGCTGGGCAGCAAGATCCCGGTCAAGCTGTGGGAGCTGTTTGTTATCTTCCTGCTGCGCACTCTGGTCACCTTGCCGGTTATCGCCGGGGTGGCACATCTGCTGTTCTAAGGACGCAACGTAGTGAAAAACGGTCAACCTCGGTTGACCGTTTTTTTATGGCTTTTCCTCTTTTCTCCGGGCTTGATGGATGACGCGGGTTATTCGCAAAACGTCCTGCCTTGCAAGGTGTGGGTCATTCGCCGTGGGCTGAGTGTGGGTAACAAGAGAGAAGGGCCTGCGGGCCCTTGCTCATCAGTGTCCCTGCGGGTGGGGCTGTGCCGGCTTGCGGGGACACTGCACCAGCAGGGTATGGATGGTGAAGGTGCTGATCTGGGGGAAGCTCGGGCTAAATCCCCCTCATCGGGTCGGTGCCCCCCATGCTCATCTGAACCTTGGTGAAGGTGTGCTGGCTGTGATCGGTTTCCTGATAGCCCTGCGGACAGCTCAAGCTTGCCTGTTGCTGGCAATCATCCGGCGCACTGCACTCGATCTGGAATCGTTGCAGCGAGGAATCTGCGGAGGTGAGCTCAGTGACAGTGGCGGGGGCGCAACCGGACAGCAATATACTGCCCAGCAGGACAATTCTCTGTGACATAAAAGGCGCGTGCTCTGTGGGGCAAGAAAAGGGGGGCGCGTGCCGGCCGGACCCTTGGTATCCCGCGCCGGCCGCCCTATGGGTTAGCGTGACGTTATGCTCAGATCGGACACTGGATGGTCAACGAGTGGACCGTGTTGGCGATGCGATAGGGCTTGGCTGCTTTGTAGACCTTCTTCTCGTCGTCATAGCTTCCCCCCAGATACTGGGTGCTGTAGAGCGTCTGCTGGCGGCGGTCGGTCTCCTTGTAACCTTGCGGGCAGGTCTGGTTGGCCTGCTGGAAGCAGGCTTTCATGCTGCTGCATTCGATGTAGAAGCCGCGCTGGCTGGTATCGGCAAGGTGCACCGGGGTGACGGTGGGGGCGGGGGGAGACAACAGGGCGCAGCCGGAGAGCGTCAGCGCGCCCAGCAGAACGAGATGTTTTGACATAGATAACCTGAACAGTGTGGTGTGACAAAGAGTGAGGGGGAGTCTGTTGCTCCCCCTTCGCTATAGGGGCACCGTTATAACCAGCCGGGGGCGCTCAGGCCAGCCCGCAAATGTAAGAAAATATGATCCCCCACGGGCTTGCGCGGCCAGCAGGATGAGCGTTCAAACAATACTTGCCTGAGATTTGTTCCGTTCGATTGCTGCCGCTTGGCAGGCAGAGTGTGGCAGGAGATAGTGATTCATTCAGGTATCCCGTGCTACATTGCCCCACTTGTTACTGGCCTGTAAATCAATGGAGTGACCCATGTCTGCCATCCCCTATTCCGTGCTCGATCTGGTGCCTGTTGCCGAAGGTTCCGTGCCTGCCGAGTCGTTTCGCCGTTCACGGGATCTTGCCCGCCATGCCGAGGGTTGGGGTTACCAGCGCTACTGGCTGGCCGAACATCACAACATGCTGGGCATTGCCAGTGCCGCCACCTCGGTGCTGATCGGCCATCTGGCCGAAGCCACCACCACTCTGCGGATCGGCGCGGGTGGCATCATGCTGCCGAACCACTCGCCGCTGGTGATTGCCGAACAGTTTGGCACTTTGGCTTCTCTCTATCCCGACCGCATCGACCTTGGCCTTGGCCGCGCCCCCGGGACCGATCAGCGCACCATGCGGGCGCTACGACGTATGCGCAGCGGTGAGGTGGATGATTTCCCAGCCGATGTGCGTGAGCTGATGAGCTACTTTGGCGACGAGATTGGCGCGGTGCAGGCGGTGCCCGGTCAGGGGCTGCATCTGCCCATCTGGCTGCTGGGCTCCAGCCTCTACAGCGCGCAACTTGCAGCGGCGATGGGCTTGCCATTCGGTTTTGCTTCCCATTTCGCACCCGCCATGTTGCTGCAGGCGCTGGAGATCTACCGCAGCCAGTATCGCCCCTCCGCTCGCTGTCCCAAGCCCCATGCGGTGGTCTGCATCAACATGATCGCCGCCGACAGCGAGCGTGAGGCCCGCTTCCAGTTCACTACCGTGCAGCAGCAGTTCTTGCGCCTTCATCGCGGTGATGCGGGCAAGCTGCCCGCGCCGGTCGTCCAGCTTGGTGACGAGTGGGCGCCCCGTGAGCTGATGGCGATGGAGCAGACCTTGGCCCGCTCGCTAGTGGGCAACCCGGAGCAGGTTCGTCATGGCCTCAAGGCGCTGCTGGCGGAAACCCGCGCCGATGAGCTGATGTTCAACGGTCCTATCGTCGATCATCAGGCCCGACTGCGCTCCTTTGAAATTGCCGCCGAGCTGATGCAGAGCCTGTAAGCCATGACGAACCCTACTGTCGCGGTGGATGAGGTGTATTGGAATCCCATGGTACCGGAGCTGTCGGTTACCGATCTGGCTCGAGCTCTGGTTTTCTATACCGGTTTGTTGGGCTTCTCGGTCTGCTATCGGCGCGATGACCCTCCTTTTGCTTATCTTGAACAGCAACAGGTACAACTGATGCTGGAGCAGGTACATCCGGCGGGTTGGCAGGTCGGGGCGCTGGAGCCACCGTTCGGCCGGGGGATCAATCTGCAGATGGAGCTGACCGAGATCCAGCCGCTACTCGACCGATTGCAGGCCGCCGGGATTGCACTTTTCCGGCAGCCTACTGAGGTCTGGTATCCAGTGGGCGAGATGCTGGCCAGGCAGCGCGAATTTTTGCTGCAGGATCCCGATGGTTATCTGTTACGGTTTGTGCAATATCTGGGGGAACGAGCGGCTGACTGACAAGATAAAAATCTTAACCATCTGATTTTAAAGGATTGTCAGATGTATGTCGGCCATCTGTCGTGTCACCTTTCGCGGCGCAAGCCCTATGCTGGCCCTGTCAATTACCACAAGGAGTTCGA
Source organism: Aeromonas sp. 159 (assembly GCF_963862045.1). Taxonomy (NCBI): domain Bacteria; kingdom Pseudomonadati; phylum Pseudomonadota; class Gammaproteobacteria; order Aeromonadales; family Aeromonadaceae; genus Aeromonas; species Aeromonas sp. 159. Next base: position 13,332 of record NZ_CAWLMI010000007.1, read on the forward strand.
GATGATCGTCAGGAAGTTGAGATTGCAACGGGGTTGGTCTCAGGATCAGTTGGCAACGTTGACTGGTTTGAGTGTCCGCACTATCCAGCGGATCGAGCAGGGGCAGCAACCCGGACTGGAATCTCTCAAGGCCCTGGCCGCCGTCTTTGAACTCGATGTGGCTCAACTGGATGGATCAGAGCAACAGGAGCGCGAGATGAGAGGAAGTGACACTATGGGTCAGGATGCGGTGCAGGTATCGGCAGAGGAGCGGGCGGCAATGCGCTATGTGGAGGAGCTCAAGGGCTTCTATCACCATGTCACCAGCTACGTGGTGGTGATCTGCGGGCTGTTTGTCATCAATTACCTGAGCAATCCGGAGTACATCTGGGCCTGGTGGCCAACCCTGGGCTGGGGATTGGGGCTTGCCTCCCATGCTGTTCGGGTGTTTCAGCCCTTCAAGCTGTTTGGCCCCGAGTGGGAGCGGCGCCAGATCGAGAAGCGGCTGGGGCGCAAGTTGTAACTTCGTTCGCCGGAAAACAGGGAGCCTAAAACAGCAAGCCCGGCAGATTGCCGGGCTTTGTGATTGGAGCGGGTTGTGGCAATCCGTGCGGCAGCGACCGCCAGATTGCTTCGTCCCCCTAGCTGGCGTGAACCGGGCAGGGGGTGGCGATCAGGGCATCATCCTCGTAGCGCCACAGAGTGAGGCTGTTGCCCCAGACACAGCCGGTATCGAGCGCTTTGATGTCGCTCTTGCCGGTGTTGCCCATCAGGGCCGCCCAGTGGCCGAACACCAGAATGGGGTCATCCACGTGATGCTCGCGCTGTTCGAACCAGGGACGAAGGCCCGGGGTCGACTCCTTGGGGCCCTTCTTGCATTTGAAGTCGAGCCGACCATCGAAGTAGCAGAAGCGCATTCGGGTGAAGGTGTTGATGATGTAGCGGTAGCGGTCGATCCCGACCAGATCATCTTTCCAGCCATCGGGCTGGTCGCCGTACATGTTGTGCAGCAGCCAGCTGTACTGGTCACCGCGCAGCAGGCTCTCTACCTCGCGGGCGCAGTTGCGCGCGGTGCGGACATCCCATGCGGGGGAGATCCCGGCATGCACCATCATGATGGGCAGATCCGGATGTTCGGCCAGTAGCGGGCGGTGGCGCAGCCACTCCAGCAGTTCATCCCGATCAGGGGCATCCATCAGGCTTTGCAGCTTGTCTTTCTTCTTGAGCGGTGCAACGCCATCTGCGACAGCCAGCAGGTGCAGGTCGTGGTTGCCGAGCACGCTGACGGCACGGTTGCCCAGCCCTTTGACAAAACGCAGGGTATTGAGGGAGTCCGGGCCGCGGGCGACCAGATCGCCGCAGAGCCAGAGCACGTCTTGGTCGGGATCGAACGCGGCAAGATCCAGCAGACGGCGCAAGTCGTCGTAACAGCCCTGGATGTCACCGACAAAACAGTTCGCCATGAAACCTCAGTTGATAATATTGGGGATGGCCAGCGTGAAGGGGGCGATAGGCGCCTCGAACTGCTGGCCAGAGCCATCTTGCAGGGTATAGCTCCCTTCCATCACCCCGAGCGGGGTCGCCAGCGGCACGCCGCTCTGGTAGCGGTAGGTCTCACCTTCGGCAATGACGGGTTGTTCTCCGACCACGCCCGAGCCTGCCACTTCCTGCATCTTGCCATTGGCATCGGTGATGAGCCAGCGCCGATGCAGCAGTTGCACCGGGCCGGGCCCCAGATTCTCAATCTCGATCAGATAGTGAAACTGGTAAGGGTCTTTGGAACCCGCCACATACACGGGGTATGGGCGGATCTCGATGTGCGGGAGTGCCACAGGATCAGGCCTGTTGCTGATCCGCCAGCCAGTTGGCGATCATGACAAACTGCTCGAGGGAGAGATTCTCCGGGCGCAGGTTGCCATCGATACCAAGCTCGGTCAGCTGGGCGTCGGTGATGAAGTTGGAGAAGCTGTTGCGGATGGTCTTGCGACGCTGGCCAAAGCCCTCGGTACAGACGCGATTCAGACAACGAATGTCTTTTGCGACTATGGTCGGATTCTTGTGCGGGATCAGGCGAACCACGGCAGAGTCCACTTTCGGCGCCGGTTTGAAGGCGCCCGGGCCCACTTCCAGCACAGGCACCACCTGGCAGTAGTACTGGGTCATCACGCTCAGACGGCCATAAGCCTTGCTGCCCGGGCCGGCGGCCAGACGCAACACCACTTCTTTTTGCAGCATGAAGTGCATGTCCTCTACCCGATCAGCGAACTCGCACAGGTGGAAGATGAGCGGGGTGGAGATGTTGTAGGGCAGGTTGCCGAAGATGCGCAGCGGCCCCTTGCCTTCACCCATCAGGGTGCCGAAGTCAAAACGCATGGCATCCGCTTCGATGACGGTCAGCTTGTCTTTGAGGGTCGGGTGCTCGCGCAGGCGAGCTGCCAGGTCCCGGTCAAGCTCGACCACGGTCATTTTGTCCATCTGGGCGGCGACCGGCTCGGTCAGCGCGGCCAGACCCGGACCGATCTCCACCAGATTCTGACCCGGCTGCGGGTTGATGGCGGCGACGATTTGATCGATCACATACCGGTCGTGCAAGAAGTTCTGACCGAAACGCTTACGGGCCGTGTGGCCCATGTGCACCTTACTGCTCATATCTTTTTTTCTCTACCATCTTGATGGCGTGGTTAATCGCGGTGACAAGGCTGCCCGGATCGGCCAGGCCCTTGCCTGCCAGATCCAGCGCGGTGCCGTGATCCACCGAAGTGCGGATGAAGGGAAGCCCCAGGGTGATATTGACCGAACTGCCGAAGCCCTTGTATTTGAGCACGGGCAGCCCCTGGTCGTGGTACATGGCGAGTACCGCATCCGCATCCTTGAGGTATTTCTCCTGGAACAGGGTGTCGGCCGGTAACGGGCCGACCAGATCGATCCCTTCCTGGCGCAAAGTAGCCAGGGCGGGTTCGATCACGTCAATCTCTTCACGTCCTAGATGGCCACCTTCCCCAGCATGAGGGTTGAGGCCGCAGACGTAAATACGGGGTTTGGCGATGCCAAACTTGGTGGCGAGATCCTCGTTGAGGATCCGGATCACCTTGCCGAGGCGATCCTCGGTGATGGCCATCGCCACATAGGCCAGCGGAATATGGGTGGTCGCCAGTGCGACCCGCAGCCCCTCGGTAGCCAGCATCATCACCACATCGGCGGTGTTGGATTGCTGGGCAAAGAACTCGGTGTGGCCGCTGAATGAGACCCCGGCCTGGTTGATGATCCCCTTGTGCACCGGTCCGGTCACCACGGCGGCAAATTCGCCGCTCATGTTGCCATCGCAGGCACGCTGCAGGGTCGCCAGCACATAGGCGCCATTGCCTTCGTTCAGCTCGCCCGGCACCACGGGGGCGCCGAGGGTGACCGGACAGACGGTCAGAGTGCCCGCCCGCTGGGGGCGGGCAGGGGCAGCGGCATCGTAGGGCTCAAGCTCGATGGGCAGCCCAAGCAGGGTTGCCCGCTCGCGCAGCAGCGCCGGATCGGCGATCACCACCAACTGATGGGGCCAATCCTGCAGGGCAATCTGCAGCACCAGATCCGGACCGATCCCGGCCGGTTCGCCCGGGGTAACGGCAAGGCGACGGCAGCTCATCAGCTACCGGCTCCTTCGATCTGGATGTAGGCCTCGTCACGCAGCTCGTCCAGCCACGCCTGGGACTCTTCCACGAAGCGACGGTTGTAGATCAGCTGGTAGGCGCGCTGCTCCTGAGCCTTGTCGGTCGCATCCTGGCTGCGGCGATCTTCCACCTGCACGATGTGCCAGCCATGGCTGGTACGGAACGGGGCACTGATCTGGCCCGGTTGCAGACGGTTGACCATGTCGCGGAACTCGGGGACATAGACGTTGGGATCAGACCAGCCCAGTTCGCCACCCTGCACCGCAGAGCCCGGATCTTCGGAGTACTTCTCCGCCATGCTGGCGAAGCTGGCCTTGCCGCTCTTGATGTCGTGCAGAATACCATCCAGCATCCCCTTGGCTTTCTCTTCGCTCAGGATAATGGAGGGCTTGATCAGGATATGACGGGCCTTCACCTCGGTCTGCATCACTTGCTGCTGACCCTTGGTGTCGAACACCTTGACGATGTGCAGGCCGGCACCGGAGCGCAGCGGGCCGACGATGTCGCCCTTCTTGGCACCTTGCACCGCTTCCGCCATCAGGGTCGGCATCTCTTGCGGGCTCATCCAGCCCCAGTCGCCCCCTTCCAGCGCCTTGGGACCGTTACTCTCGGCAATGGCCAGTTTGCGGAAGTCGGCACCTTGCTTGAGGGCGGCCAGAATGCGCTCGATCTTGCTCTTGGCGGCATCCAGCTGGGCGGCAGTGGGGTTGTCCGGCAGGGCAATCTGGATATGGCCTACGTGGTATTCGTTCTGCTGTTGACCCTGTTTCTTCAGGATCTCCACCACCTGCTTCACTTCCTGCTCGGAGATGTTGATACGGCGGCGCACCTGGTTGCGGCGCACCTCGTTCATCAGGATCTCGCGGCGAACCTCTTCCCGATACTGGGCATAGGTCATCCCTTCACGGGCGAGCTGGGCCCGCAGCTGATCCAGGGTCATCTTGTTGTCGGCAGCGATGCCCTGAATAGCCTGTTCCAGCTGGGTGTCGCTGATCTTCAGCCCCTGGCGCTCCGCCAGTTGCAGCTGCAGGCTCTCCTGGATCAGGCGATCCAGCGCCTGTTTGCGCAGGGTGGCATCGTCAGGCAGGGACTGGCCGCTCTCCTGGGCGGAGAGTTTTACCTTGTTGACCAGTGCGTCCTGTTGGCTGGACAGCACCACGTCCTTGTTGACCACGGCCAGAACCTTGTCCATCAGCTCGGGCGCTGCCAGTGCGGCCTGGCTCATGGCGCCGAACATTCCCGCGGTCAGCAGGGCAATCAGGGTCTTTTTCATATCCATCTCTCAAGGCTGGACCAGCATCATTGCTGGCCTTTCAGATTAAACGGGCGAACATAGGGCAACAGCTCGGTATCCAGTGTGACGCTGCGGCCACCTGTACCCACGCTGCCAAGTCCCTTCATTTCAAACTGCAGACCAATGACTTTTTCCGAAGTGGGTTTCAGGGTGACGTTGTCCGGCTGATTGTGCCACTCCAGGCTCATGTTGATGCTCCAGCAGCAGGAGTCGTATTTGACACCGATCTTGCGGTCAATGTTCACATCCTGCTTGATGTCACGGTAGTAACCGCCATACATCTGCCACTGATCGGCGATCGGCGCCATCATCACCAGACCCGCCTGGCTCAGATCTTCTGCCAGCGCCGTGTTGGTCGGATAGCGATAGTCCAGGTTGCCATCCTTGATGTAGCGGTAGTTGACCTGAGTGGTCAGCTTGCCGGTCCGGTACTCGACTGCACCGTTGCCAGCCGTAAATTCACCCTCGGAGGTATCGTACTGGGTTCCTGCATGGGCAAACCACTCATCGGTGATCCGGGCATCCCCCTCGAACGAGAGCAGGGAGCGGGCGTTGGTGCTTTCCGGATTTGAAGGGTAGAGGCGCACCTTAGGTGGTGTCATTTCGAAGGCCTGGGCCACCGCCAGACGCAACCGTTCATCACCCACATTGTCATAGACCCGGCTGGTCAGGCCAACGGTGACCCGATTGGCATCGCTGATGCGGTCGAGACCGGCAAAGCGGCGATCACTGAACAGGCTGTAGTAATCCTGACGGGTGGTGGTGGAGTCGTAGATCCCGATATCGTCCTGATCCCGATAGGGGACGTAGAGATACTGGAACTCCGGCTCCAGTGTCTGGGTACCCTTGCCATCATACCAGTCAACCGGGCGATCGAAGTTAAGCCCCCCCTTAAGGCGGAAGGAGGGGAGGGTACGATTGACGGTGCCATCCTTCAGGGTGAGCAGGCCAGTGCTGGAGTCGGTAAAACGCGAGCGATCCGTGTAGACCAGATCCTTGGGTACCTCCTGGTTGTAGGAGGTAAACATCAGCTTGTACTGGCTGGTGAGGTAGTAGCCAGGGGCATCAATGAGAGGCACGGTCAGGGTCGGAGCCAGGTGCAGTCGGGTGGTGGTATAGCGCTCACCGGCCTGCTGGGCACTGGCGCTGCCGCTGTCATAACCAAATTTGGTCAGTTCGCTGTTCCAGGCCAGATCGAACCACTTGCCCTGCTGGTAGTAGTTGTAGTCGATACGCGGCAGCATCTCGTGAGGCAGCAGCGCGTAGGGGCTCAGGATCTGATAACGGCGCACTTCTGAGGTGAGGTTCCAGTTCTGCTGGTAATATCCGGCAGTAAAGGATTGCTGCAACTGACTGTCGACTTGGGTACCTACCGTTGGACTGAAGTCGTTGAAGTAGTTGTAATCCTTGTCGCGCACCTGGGTGTAGTCGATGCCCAGACGCAGGGAGCCGTCCATCAGGGTGGAACTGTGGCGGACGTTCATCAGGTAACGATGCCCATCGGAGAGGTACGGAGTCCCTGTCGAAGGGTTGGTAAAGCTCGGGTTGCCAGCATCATACTGCTTGTCATCCCTGAGGCTTTCAAAATAGAGGGTGCCGGTGTGGGCGGGGTCCGGCATGTAGCGGAACTCCACCTGCTCCATCAGGCCGCGTTTGTCCATAAAACGGGAGGTGATGGTGGCATCGTAGTTGGGAGCTATGTTCCAGTAGAAGGGCTGGGTGATATCCATGCCGTTGCTGGAGCTTTGCTTGTAACCCGGGTAGAGCAGACCGGTCTTCCGCTCATCCTTGATGGGGAAGTTGATATAGGGGAAGTAGAACACCGGGTAGTCATAGAGCCAGAGGCTGGCGTTCCAGGCTTCGCCAAACACCTCTTTCTGGTCGATGTCGATGCTGCCCGCCTTGAGGGTCCACACTTCCTGACCGGGGGGGCAGGTGGTGTACTGGGCCCCCTCCATGGTGATGTTCTGGTTGTTGTTGGTCATCACCACGCGCTTGGCAAAGCCGCGCACCGGTGAGCCATGCACCTGATACTTGCCCTCTTCCAGCTCGGAGTTCTTAGTATCCAGATTGGATTTGAGGGTCTTGTCGCTGGTGACGGTTACCTGACCGTCGTTGTAATAGATGTTGCCGATGGCGATGACATCCCGGCTCTTCTGATCGAGCTGGGCATAGTCGGAGTCAAACTTGCGAACACCCTGACGAACCTTGACGTCGCCTTCATAGACGGCGGTGCCGCCCTGTTTGGCCTCGAGACGGTCAGCATCAACCTCGACCGGCTGTGCGTTGGCATCCTGATCCGATGCAGGCTTCTCTATCTTGGGAACATAGTCATAGCAGAGACTATCTAGAATGCCGGTGGCTGGCGGCGCTTCGAACGGGGCCGCCTGCACCATCATAGGGGTGAGTGCGGGGGCCAGGCTGATAGTCAGGGCGATGGGATAGCGGTACCCCAGTGTCCATTTTGTCATGTGAAAGACTCGTGCAATCCGTGATAGATACGGTTGATCCAAGGCATGCATTTTACGACAGGTTTCATCGAGTTGACATTGCATGTCATTGCTTTATGTTAGCCGGCAATGATAAAGCATTATTGCGGCCAGGGCTAACAGCCAAGTGCTGCTTTCCACCTTGGTCCTCTACTTATGCACGATCGCGATTCCCTGCTATTGCAGTGGGCACGCCGTATTTCCGGTGATGCCACTCTCACGCTTACCCTCATTTCCGGTGATGCCAGCTTCCGCCGCTACTCTCGTGGTGGTGGTCTGGTGTGGGTGGATGCCAATCCGAAAACCGAAAAAAATCATGAATTTGTTCGTAATGCGGCCGCCTTGCAAGCGCGTCAGCTGTTGGCGCCAGAGGTCAAGGCGGTGGACTACGAACAGGGTCTGCTGGCGGTCAGTGATCTGGGTGATACCCAGCTGATCAGCTGCCTGAACGAGCACAACGTGCTGGCCTGGTATGGCAAGGCGATTGATTTGCTGCCCCGCCTGGGGGCGGTTGAACTGGCGCTTGAACCCTTCGATGCCGCTTTTATGGCGCGGGAGAACAGCATTTTTCCCGAGTGGCTGCTGGGCCACCATCTAAAACTGACCCTGAGCGACGAAGAGCAGCAACTGCTGGCCGAGACCTTTGCTTGTCTCACCGCCTGCAATCTGGCCCAGCCGCAGGGGGTGATGCATAGAGATTTTCACAGTCGCAACCTGATGGTGTGTGGCGGGGATACCCCCGAGAGCAGCCGGCTGGCCATCATCGATTTTCAGGATATGGTCATCGGGCCGCTCACTTATGATCTGGTTTCCCTGCTGAAAGATTGCTACGTGCGCTGGCAGGACGAGGTGATCGATGAAGGGATGCGCCACGGCTTTGCCACCCTGCAACAGGCGGGTCTGCTTGGCGAGCTCGATTATGCCAGTTTCCGTCGTGATGCCGACCTGACCGGCATGCAGCGCCACCTCAAAGCGGCCGGAATCTTTACCCGGCTCTATCATCGCGACGGCAAGTCCGGCTATCTCAAGGATATTCCCCGCACTCTTGGCTACGTGGTGGATGTCTGTCGCTCTCATGGTAGTGCCTATCCGGTACTGGCCCGTTTTGGTCAGTGGCTGGAGCAGGTGGTGTTGCCGGGGATCGCCAATGCAGGGGTAAAACCATGAAGGCGATGATCCTGGCCGCTGGCCGTGGCGAGCGGATGCGCCCGCTGACCGACCTGCTGCCCAAGCCACTGTTGGCGGTGGGGGGCAAGCCGCTCATCGTTCATCACATCGAAAAACTCAAAGCCGCTGGCGTGACCGAGCTGGTCATCAACCACGCCTGGCTCGGCCACAAGCTGGTCGAGAGCATTGGTGATGGCCGTGCGCTTGGCGTGACCATCCAGTGGTCAGCCGAGGAGAGCGCGCTGGAGACCGCGGGCGGCATTGTGCAGGCGCTGCCGCTGCTGGGCTCTGAACCCTTTTTGGTGATCAACGGCGATACCTGGCTCGATCTCGATTATCACACTCTGGTCAGCCAGCCCCTTGGCGATGATCTGGCCCACCTCTGGCTGGTGCCCAACCCGCCCCAGCACCCGAGCGGGGACTTTGCCCTGCAAGAAGGGCGAGTCGTGGATACGCCAGCGTTTACCTTCAGCGGGGTCGGACTATATGATCCGGCAGCCTTTGCCGATCTCGCGGGCGGCGCCCGCAAACTGGCGCCCCTGCTCCGTGACTGGATGGCGCAAGGGCGGGTGGGCGGCAGCCTGCTCGCTGGCGAGTGGCGCGATATCGGCACGGTCGATCGACTGCGCGAGCTGGATGACCAGCTCCAGACCCGCACTCATTAACTTCAAGAGGTCTTGAACCATGCGTATTTGGGGTAAGGTGCTGGGCGCCTTCTTCGGTTTTCTGCTCGGTAATATCATCGGCGCCCTGATTGGCCTCTGGATCGGCCATCGTTTCGACCGTGGCATGGGGCTGCAGGGGGCGTTTCGTCGCGGTCCGAGTCAGGAGCAGCAAGCCGTCTTCTTCCACGCCACCTTCTCGGTGATGGGTCACATCGCCAAGTCAAGCGGTCAGGTGACCGAACAGGAGATCCGGGTTGCCTCCAACCTGATGGATCGTATGCGGCTGGCGGGCGAACAGCGTGCCCGAGCGCAGGAGTCGTTTCGTCTCGGTAAGGAGGCTGACTTCCCGCTGCGCGAGACCCTGGCCGAGTTCCGCCGTGCCAGTCTGGGGCAGCGCGACATTCTGCGCTTCTTCCTCGAGGTACAACTGCAGGCGGCCTTTGCCGACGGGCGGGTAGAGGAGGGCGAGCGCGCCATTCTGCACACCATTGCCGACGAGCTGGGCTTCAGCCGCATCGAGCTGGCCCGCATTCTGGCGATGGCCGAAGCGCAGATGAACTTCTTCAATCAGGCCCATGGCCAGTATCAGGGGGGCCATTCCGGTAGTCAGCAGTATCGGCAGGCGGCACCCTCTGCGGATCGCCTCAAGAATGCCTACCAGTTGCTGGGGGTGAGCGAGAGCGACAGCGATCAGGATATCAAGCGCGCCTACCGCAAGGAGATGAGCAAGCATCACCCGGACAAGCTGGCTGCCAAGGGGTTGCCGCCGGAGATGATGGAGATGGCCAAGGAGAAGACCCAGGAGATCCAGCAAGCCTGGGAGTGGATCCGCGAGGCCCGCGGTATCCGTTAAGCGCCAAAGTCAGGCTGGGACAGACAATAAAAAGCCCCGCAGCAGTGCGGGGCTTTTGTTTTGCCGTTGGGCTGTCTTACTTGGCCGGAATGGCTTCCAGTACGTGCACCAGCAGCTGCCAGAAACGCTCGACTGCCGGGATGTGTACCTTCTCGTCAGGGGAGTGGGCACCGCGGATGGTCGGGCCGAAGGAGACCATGTCCCACTCCGGATAGGCGCTCTTGAACAGACCGCACTCGAGACCGGCGTGGATCACCATCACGTTGGGCATGGTGCCGAACAGGGTCTGGTAGCTGTTGCGCACCAGCGCCATGACGGGGGAGTCCACGTTCGGCGCCCAACCCGGATAGGCACCGGTGAATTCGCAGCTGGCACCCGCCAGGGTGAACAGGGAGCGGGTCATCTGCTCGATGCTCTCGCGACCGGAGTCGATCAGGGAGCGGATCAGGCACTGGACATACACTTCGCCATCCTGAGTCTTGATGACCCCCAGGTTGGTGGAGGTTTCGGTTACGCCGGGCATGGCATCGCTCATGCGCATCACGCCGTTCGGGCAGGCCATCAGGGCATCCAGCAGGCGCTGCTGCAGGGAGACACTCATCAGCTTGGTCGGTTTGGCGGCGCTGTTGACCAGCAGAGCCAGGTTCGGCTCGGTGGCGGCCAGCTCGGTCTGGTAGATACCGGTATAGCGGTCAACCAGCGCCTTGAACTCGTTTACGCTGGCTGCGGGTACCAGCAGAGTGGCACGGGCTTCGCGCGGGATGGCGTTGCGCAGGGTGCCGCCGTGGATCTCGGCCAGACGGATACCGAGCGGCTCGGCAGCTTTGAGCAGGCGCACCAGCAGCTTGTTGGCGTTGCCACGACCGCGATGTATATCGCAACCGGAGTGACCGCCACGCAGCCCTTTGACGGCCAGCTCGAGGGCTTCGCCTTCCGCAGCATCAACCAGCTCGAGCGGGAAACGGATATTGGCATCCACCCCACCGGCGCAGCCCATATAGACCTCGCCATCCTCTTCGGAGTCGGTGTTGAGCAGGATCTCGCCTTCCAGCCAGCCCGCTTCCAGACCGAAGGCGCCGGTCATGCCGGTCTCTTCGTCAGTGGTCAGCAGCACTTCCAGCGGGCCGTGTTTGATGGTCTTGTCAGCCAGCACTGCCAGGCAACCGGCCATACCGATGCCGTTGTCGGCACCCAGCGTGGTGCCACGGGCAGTAACCCACTCGCCATCAACATAGGCATCGATGGGATCGGTCGCGAAGTCGTGTTTGGTGTCTGCGTTGGCCTGCGGCACCATGTCGATGTGGGCCTGAAGCACCACGCCCTTGCGGTTTTCCATCCCCGGGGTGGCCGGTTTCTTGATGATGATGTTGCCGACGTTATCCTGTTTGACCGCCAGACCTTCCTCTTGCGCCCATTGGACGATCCAGGCGCTCAGCTTGGCTTCATGCTTGGAAGGGTGGGGGATGGAGCAGATCTGTTCGAAGAAATGCCAAATCAGTTGGGGGGACAAGGAACTTAGTTGTGCCACGTCAGGACTCCTTACCAGCACGGAATGAAAGAGGCCCCGTCAGTGGGCCTGGAAAGTGGATAACGATAATACAGTCAATCACACAAAAATGTGAGCAATCAGCGCAAATCGCAGGCAGCTTGTGCTGGCTGATGGCAACCAGGCAGTACGATCGTCAGGTTCGGACGACGCTGACCGATAGAAAAGAAAATGTGTGACCGATCTCACAAAAATATTGAATTTAACGCACCGACTGGTAAATTAGCTCCCGTGGTTCGCCACCCGTCAGGATGACGATGAAAGCCTCCAGGGAACCGAAGCAAAGCAAGTGCGCCTCCATGGAACCGAGTGTTCGTTCAAGGATTTGAGCCCGCATAAAGGTACGTAACTTGTTAAGCAATCAGGAGTTTCAATATGCCAGGCAGCAACTCAACCTATTGGTTTGCCCCCTCTTTGTATACCCAGGGTTTCAGCTACCCTAACCCCTTCGTCACTCGTCGCTAAGACGAGCTGCCCAACCAGGCAGAGGCGAGAAAGCAGCAGGTGCGTGAGGTAAATCCTCCCCCTGCTATTTTTTTATCTGCGATTTGCCGTACAGCCCATTTGGACTCGGCAGCAGGGACGGCAGGTTAGTCGTTTGGCGCTCGAGATGTGCCGAATGGAGAGGGTGATGCCGATTTTTCCTGTTTTTGGCATACGTTTGCCAGGCATTTTCTCTGCAAACGGTGCTATCATATCGGCCCAACAGCCTGTCCGCGGTTTGGACACATCATCTAACCGATCGCCGGATAAGCCCATCTTGCTTCCATTGTTATCAGATTTGCTGCCGAGGCTTAGCCCTGAGGCAGCCGAAGTGCAATCTGAATTCAGTCGGGCAAGGGCCGCCATTTACTGGCATCCGCAGGGATAATTGCGGATGTTGTTATTTTAAGTGATTGTTTTTAAATAACTATTCGAGATCGATAACATGCCGAAAAAGTTCTATGTGTCGTGGGACAACCTGCAACGTGAAGCTCGCCGTCTGGCCCGTCGTCAGCTGCCTGTCAGCCAGTGGAAAGGTATCATCGCGGTCAGCCGTGGTGGTCTGGTGCCCGCAGCCCTGATGGCCCGTGAACTTGGCATTCGTAATGTGGAAACCCTCTGCATCTCCAGCTATGACCATGACAGCCAGCGCGAGCTGGTAGTCGTGAAGGCTGCCACCACCGCCGGTGACGGCGAAGGCTGGCTGGTGGTGGAAGATCTGGTGGACACCGGCACTACCGCCAAGGCGATCCGCGAGCTCTACCCTAAAGCCAAGTTCATCGCGATCTTTGCCAAGCCGATGGGCGAAGCGCTGCTGGACGATTTCGAAGTGGCGATCCCGCAGGATACCTGGATTGAACAGCCGTGGGATATGGCACTGGAGTTCGCCACACCGATCTGCGACGAAAAGTAACGGGATCGGGATGTGATGCTCGCTGCGTCCATTGGTTGCAACCGGCAATAATGGTTTCACAGGGCTCCAATTTGGAGCCCTGTTTTTTTGTGTATCAATCTGTTGCAGGGTGGCTGATGGGCAGTAAAAGTGGTTAAGATGAGCTATTGCCTGATATGAATGGGACACTATCTTGGACTTGAACGAAGACCTAAACCTGACCGAACAGCTCTTTACCCGCGTCAAGAAGGTATTGGAAACATCCGAGATCTCCAACTCCAGTGCGGCTGATCTGGCGCAAGCCGAGTCAGACGAGATGTTTATCGACGGCTCCATGTCAAAGAGCTGGTATCGCTTGCTGCGTCGCCCCTCCTGGACCTGGCAGGGTGCTGATCCCATCGAAGTGGAGCAGACCCTGGCCCGTATCGCCATGGCGCCCGGCGAGCGTACCCATGACTGCTATCTCGATACCATCAAGGGCTATGTGCCCGGCAACTGGATCTACGAGTGGAGCCAGGTGGCTGGCAACTATTTCAAGCAGGGCCGCGAACTGCGCGAGAAGGGTGATCCTTCTGGCGCCTTGAAACAGCTGCTCAAGGCGGTGCGCTACTACTCCATCGCCAGCTATCCCCATCTCAAGGATGACGAGCTGGCGGATCAGGCCCAGCTGCTCGGTAACATGGCCTATCGCGAGGCGGGTCGCCTGTTCAAGGTGCCGCTCAAAGAGATCCAGGTGCCTTTTCGCGGCAAGCATATTCAGGGTTATCTCCACCTGCCGACCACCGAAAAACCGGTGCCGCTGGTGATCATCAGCGGCGGGATCGACTCCCTGCAGCTCGATTTCCTCAACTTCTATCTCAAACGGCTCGAGCCCAACGGTATCGGCATGCTCTCCCTCGATATGCCCGGGGTTGGCTATGCCGAGCATTGGCCGCTGGTGCAGGATACCAGCCGCCTTCATCAGGCGGTGCTCCATTACCTTTCCGAAGTGGCCTGGGTCGATCATCAGCGTATCGCCATGGTGGGGATGCGTCTGGCGGGCAATATCGCAGCCAGACTGGCCTTTATCGAACCCTTTAAGCTGCGCACCGTGGTTTGTGTCGGCGCCGGTGTCAATCAGGTGTTTACCAATCAGGAGCTGTTTGCCAAGTGTCCGCGCATGATGCGGGACAGTCTGGCCAACCGGTTGGGGGCGGATGCGGCGCAGTGGGACGGCATGCGTACCAAGTGCCAGGTTTTTTCACTTAAAACACAAGGATTACTGGGGACTCGCACCTCAGTGCCGATATTGAGTATTGGACACAAGCGAGATTTTATTTGTCCCGAGCAGGATGTACGGGCATTGGCGGCGGCCAGTCGTAACGGCAAGGCCATCGTATTCGACAAACAGCCTTTGCTGGAGGTGTATGACAAGGCACTGGACGAAATCGTCGAGTGGCTGAAACAGCATTTGTGTACCTGATATTGCGCTAAAGAACTGACGCCATCCCGAGGTGGCGCGGCTTGTTTAACAGGGAGGTTAACATGTCTGAAAGAGTGACCTACAAGCGACTGCTGAGGCAGTTTGCTGCCATTGGCCCCTATTTGCGCGAAGATCTCTGCGAAGAGGGGCGTTATCGTTTCGACTGCCTGTCGGTCTGCGTCAGCGCCAAGCCGGCGCCGGACAAACGGGAGTTCTGGGGCTGGTGGCTGGTGCTGGAGCAGGACGATCACCACTTCCGTTACCACTATCAGCTCGGTTTCTACAATGCTGATGGTGAGTGGCTGGACAAGCCGATCCCCAAGAAGCACCAGGTAGAAGTGGAGCGGACCCTCAACCGTTTCTACAAGCTCATCAGCGACAAACTGACGGCTCTGGAGTGTCAGTTAGCGCCAGCGGATCAGGTCACCAATGAGTTGACCGTGACCGCTGCTTGATCCCTGATGCCCGGCGAGCAGCATCCCGCTGTTTGCCGGGCCATCAGTCAGCCATCTCCCCTTCCGACCGCAATCATCCGGGCTTTTGCTTCATCTCCTCGCCCCGGCGTTAATTGCCTTGCAGGGCTCCATAGCCGTGGGTATAAAGATATTCCTTACTTTTTAGCCTTTATGCTCCCATGGAAAACAGAACCATAGTCGTCAAGTTGGGCACCAGCGTGCTCACAGGGGGGTCTTCCCAGCTCAATCGTGCCCATATGGTCGAGCTGGTCAGACAGTGTGCGGCCTTGCACCGTCACGGCCATCGGGTCGTGGTCGTCACATCAGGGGCTATCGCCGCCGGGCGTGAACATCTGGGTCACCCGCCACTGGCGCCAACCCTGCCCAACAAGCAGATGCTGGCGGCGGTTGGTCAGACCCAGCTTATTCGGGTATGGCAAGATCTGTTCAACCTCTACGGTCTGCATATCGGCCAGATGCTGCTGACCCGCGCCGATCTGGAAGATCGGGAGCGCTACCTCAACGCCCGCGACACCATGCGAACCCTGCTCGATCACCGCATTATTCCGGTGATCAACGAAAACGATGCGGTGGCGATCGCCGAGATCAAGGTCGGCGACAACGACAACCTCTCCGCACGGGCCGCCATTCTGGCGGATGCGGATCTGCTGATCCTGCTGACAGACCAGAAGGGGCTGTTTACCGCCGATCCGCGTACCAATCCCGATGCCCAGCTCATTGAAGAGGTGCAGACCATCGACGATACCCTGCGCTCGTTGGCGGGTGACAGTGTCAGCGGCCTTGGCACCGGCGGCATGGCTACCAAGCTGCAGGCCGCCGATGTGGCCCGTCGAGCTGGTGTCAACGTGGTGATCGCGACCGGCCAGATGCCGGAGGTGATTGGCCGTCTTGCCAAGGGTGAGCGGATTGGCACCCTGTTTCCCGCGCTGGCGTCCCCGCTGGAAGGACGCAAGAGCTGGATCCTGGCAGGCCCACCTCCTCACGGCGAAGTGCATGTGGATCCGGGCGCAGTGGCCGCCATGAAGGAGAAAGGCTCCAGCCTGCTGCCCAAGGGGATTGTGGCAGTCAAGGGCGATTTCATTCGGGGCGATGTGGTGCGTATTCTTGATCCCAAAGGCGCCGAGTTGGCGCGCGGTATCTGCCGTTACGACCATCTGGAGCTGGATAAACTGCGCGGCGTCCACTCGGATCAGATTGAGCAGGTACTGGGCTATGGATATGGTTCAGTAGCCATCCATCGAGACGATATGGTGCTGCTCTAATCAGGGCGGCACAGCATGAACAAAGGGAAATGAGATGAGTCTGGAGAAAATGGGGCAGGCGGCCCGAGAAGCCGCCTATCAGCTGGCTACCATCAGCACGGCGCAGAAGAATCGGGCGCTGGCCGCCATCGCCGACGAGCTGGAGGCGCGCAGTGAGCAGATCCTCGCCGCCAATGCGAAAGATATCGCCGCCGGCCGTGAGGCAGGCTTGTCAGAAGCCATGCTGGATCGCCTGCTACTCAATCCGGCCCGGCTGGCCGGTATCGTGGCGGATGTGCGCAAGGTAATTACTCTGGATGATCCGGTCGGCGCCGAAATGGATAGCCGGGTGCTGGAAAATGGCCTGCGGCTCTCTCGTCGTCGGGTGCCCATCGGGGTTATCGGCGTCATCTACGAGGCGCGCCCCAACGTCACCATCGATATCGCCAGCCTTTGCCTCAAGACTGGCAACGCCAGCATATTGCGTGGCGGGCGCGAGACCTTCCACTCCAATCTGGAGCTGGTGCGGGTGATCCAGCATGCCTTGGCGGCCTCCGGTCTGCCCGAGGCGGCGGTGCAGTACATCGACAACCCGGATCGGGCGCTGGTCGGCGAGTTGCTGCGCCTCGACCGCTATGTGGACATGATCATCCCCCGTGGCGGTGCCGGCCTGCACAAGATGTGCAAGGAGAACAGCTCCATCCCGGTCATCATCGGCGGGTTCGGTATCAGCCATATTTTCGTCGACGAGAGTGCCGATCTGGTGCGCTCTCTGGCGGTCATCGACAACGCCAAGGTGCAACGCCCCTCCGCCTGCAATGCCCTCGATACTCTGCTGGTACACGAGAAAGTCGCTTCGGCTTTCCTGCCGCAGCTGGTGACGCTGATGAACGAGCGCAAGGTGACGCTGGTGGCCGCGCCCAACGCCATGACGCAGTTGGCGGGTGCCGATAACCTGTGCGAGGCGGGGCCGGAGGATTTCGATACCGAGTGGCTCGGGCTGACCCTGGGGGTCAAGTTGGTGGCGGATGTGAACGAGGCGCTGGCCCATATGCGCGAACACAACGCCGGCCACTCCGATGCCATCCTGACCAACGATCTGGCCAACGCCGAGCGTTTCGTCAACGGGGCCGGTTCGGCGGCTGTCTATGTCAACGCCTCCACCCGTTTCACCGATGGTGGCCAGTTTGGTCTGGGCGCTGAAGTGGCGGTGTCGACCCAGATGCTGCACGCCCGTGGCCCCATGGGGCTGACCGAGCTTACCAGCTACAAGTGGGTGGGACAGGCCGATTACCTCAGCCGTGCCTGATAACCTGTTGTCTCAGATACAAAAATGCCGACTCTTGGGTCGGCATTTTATTTGGTGGATATCGCGAAGATATCAGGCGATCGGGTTATTCCCCGTGATAGAGCGCCTTGTCACCGTGCTTGAGCACATAACCTTTCCAGATAAAGAGGGTGTAGCCGCTACCCTGCCACGACCAGTTGCCCTCCGCACCTTGACGGGTCAGTGCAAGCAGCTCGCCGCTTGGCAGATGCAGTTCGGCCTGCGTCTGGTCGGTGTTGAACAGCACGAAGGCGCTGCTGGTCTGGCTGGCATCGGTTGGATTGAGCCGGATACCCTCTTCAAACAGGCGCACACATTTGCCTGTGAGCGCTGACCACTGATAGCCCGCACTGCCGATACAGCCGTGGCTGTCACGATCGCCGCCCACCAGATGTTGTTCCGGTGTACTGCATGCCGCCAGCAGCAGAGAGGCGGCCATCAGAGTCAAGGTGCGCATGGTTACTCCTGCAGATCTCGTTCGATGACGATGTTGGAGAATCCCAACTCTTTGAAGTAGTTCTCCTGGTAATCCTTCACGCTTTTCTTGTCACGGCGACAAACCTGAGCCAGCTGGGCCTCCATGGCGTGAAAACTGGTGAGATCCAGCCCTTCGGCTGCCGCGATGGCGTCGTAGATGCTGCGGAACTTGTCGTTCGCGTAGCCGATCTCTTTGGCCTGTTTTTTATAGGTGTACGTAATCTTAAAGGCCATCTTGCCCTTCCTTCTTCGATTTGGCTTGCTTGCGCTGAACGTACAGATAGAGGCTTTCGACCTTCTCCCGAGCCCAGGGGGTCTTGCGCAAGAACTTCAGGCTGGACTTGATGCTGGGATTATCGGTGAAGCAGCGGATATTGATCTGCTGCCCCAGCTCTTCCCAGCCGTAGTATTCGACCAGCGCGGTGACGATGGCTTCCAGCGTCAGCCCGTGCAGCGGGTTGTTCTTCTGCGAGGCGTTCGGTTGCTCGCTCATGCCTGCTCCGCCAGCTTGGCAAAGGGCTGACCCATACGGGTGGTGACGCCATTGGCCAGATGGGGCTCGAAACCGGCCAGCATGCCCGGGCCAAACAGGCAGACCACGGTACTGCCCAGCTTGAACAGGCCCATCTCGGCGCCTTTCTGCAGGGTAATGGCTTCGTCGCCGGTGTAGTCCCAGCGTACCACCTTCTTCTCTTTGGTCGGCGCTATGTTGCCGGCCCAGATGGTCTCGATGCTGGCCACGATAGTGGCACCGACCAGCACCAGCGCCATGGGGCCGTGCGGGGTGCGGAAGGTGGCGACCACCCGCTCGTTGCGGGCAAACAGGTTGGGCACGTTCTCGGCGGTGAGCGGGTTGACGGAGAAGAGATCCCCCGGCACGAACACCATGCTCTCCAGCACGCCGTCCAGCGGCATGTGGATGCGGTGGTAATCCTTGGGCGCCAGATAGATGGTGGCGAAGTCGCCATCCTTGAACGGCGCAACCAGATCCTCATAGCCGCCCAGCAGCTCGCGGGCGCTGTAGTCGTGGCCCTTGGCCTGAATGATGCGACCCTGCTGGATCGGGCCGAGCTGGCTGACGGTGCCATCCACCGGCAGGGCCAGAGTCATGGCATCTTCTACCACGGGGCGGATACCGGGCTTGAGCTCGCGGGTGAAGAACTCGTTGAAGCTCTTGTAGTGGGCCGGGCTCTCGTGCAGCGCCTCGCTCATGTCGACCTGGTACTGCTTGATAAAAGCCTCGATCACCTTGGTGGTGATGTTGCCCGCTTCGGCGGCGGCAAACTTGCCGATCAGACGGGAGAGGGCGTGCTTGGGCAGACAGTATTGACCGGCAATTTTCAGGTTGTCAGTAATGCTCATGTTCATCATCAACGTAGGTTAAACAGGGTCACAGGCGCGCCTGTTGGCGACCGTGACGGGCTTCCTGCATGGTTTCCAGGATGCGGTGATAGTTGTGGAAGCGATCGGCGCTGATGGCGCCCGCGTCGACCGCGGCGCGCAGGGCACAGCCGGGATCGTCCTTGTGGGTACAGTCGCGAAACTTGCAGCCACCCAGATAGTCGCGAAACTCGACGAAGCACCAGGTGATGCGGTCGGCTTCCAGATGCCAGAGGGCGAACTCGCGGATCCCCGGGGAGTCGATGAGATCGCCACCGCTCGGGAAGTGGTAGAGCCGCGCCGTGGTGGTGGTGTGCTGGCCGAGTCCCGAGTTTTCGGAGATCTCGCCGGTCAGTACATCCAGCCCCGGCATCAGGGCGTTGGTGAGCGACGACTTGCCCACCCCGGACTGGCCGACGAAGATGCTGATCTTGTCGGTCAGAGCGGCTTTAAGCTCATCCAGCCCTTCACCGCTCTCGCAGCTCACCAGCAGCACCTCGTAATTGAGTCTGCGGTAGGTTTCGAGCTGGCTCTCGATGCGCGCTCTGGCGGCATCATCGAGCATGTCGACCTTGTTCAGCACGATGAGGGGGCGGATCTCCACATCCTCGGCAGCCACCAGATAGCGGTCGACGATATTGGTGGAGAACTCGGGCATCACCGCCGAGACGATGATGATCTGGTCGATGTTGGCGGCGATGGGTTTGACCCCGTCGTAGAAGTCCGGCCGGGTCAGTACCGAGTGGCGCGGATGCACCGCCTCGATGACGCCCGCTGTCGCGGCATTGAGGCCGGGACGCCACACTACCTTGTCGCCACAGACCAGACTGCTGATGCTGCTGCGCCGCAGGTTGCTGCGGTGGATGGTTCCATCGACCGCTTCCACGTCTGCGTGCTGACCAAAACGACTGATCACCACCCCTTCGATGGCGGGGCCAAACAGGGTGTCATCCACCACTGTGGTGTGCTCTTTTTGCAGCCGCCGTTCGCGGTTGGCCTGGACGCGCCTTTGTTGACCCAGATTGAGTTTTGCTTTCTTTGCCACTCGATTCGCCAGTTTATGAACAGATCCAAAGCCAGTATGATACATGCAAATTGGCAAAATTCCGCCATTCCTCCCAATAGAGAGAGCAATCATGACAGTCAGCGCGCAGAACCTGGTATGGATCGACATGGAGATGACGGGTCTCGACCCCGAAGAGAACGTGGTACTGGAGATTGCCACCATAGTCACCGACAAGGACCTGAACGTGCTGGCCGAAGGGCCGGTGATCGCCATTCATCAGAGTGATGAAGAGCTGGCCAAGATGGACGACTGGAACGTCAACACCCATACCAAGAGCGGTCTGGTGGCCCGGGTCAAGGCGAGCCAGCATGACGAGGCGAAAGCCGTTGCCGAGACCCTCGCGTTCATTCGCCAGTGGGTGCCGGAGCGCACCAGCCCGCTGTGCGGCAACAGCATCGGTCAGGATCGCCGCTTCATGGTCAAGCACATGAGCGAGCTGGAAGCCTTCTTCCACTACCGCAACGTTGACGTCAGCACCATCAAGGAGCTGGTGCGCCGCTGGCAGCCGGAACTGCTGGATCAGTTCAAGAAGAGCGGCACCCATCAGGCGCTGGACGACATCCGCGAATCCATCGCCGAGCTGCAGTTCTATCGCAGCCACGTCTTCAAGATCTGATTCCCCGGCAAGGGTTTGTCATACTCTGGCTGCTAAAATCGACAGTTCGGCCAGCTTTTGAGCGAACGCGCGCAACCAGACAAAAAAGCCCTTGCAATTGGAATGACTGCTCTTATAATTCGGCTCCCGTACAGTAGCGCAAGCAACCAAATGCTGTACGGCCTGTTTTAAGGTAGTTGCGGGAATAGCTCAGTTGGTAGAGCACGACCTTGCCAAGGTCGGGGTCGCGAGTTCGAGTCTCGTTTCCCGCTCCAAAAATCTGATGATGACACTGGTGCAAACCAGCCCGATGCGGGAATAGCTCAGTT
>NZ_CAWLMI010000008.1:0-58850 GCF_963862045.1 Aeromonas sp. 159
AGGCTGAGCAGTTCCCCTGCGATCATCCGCGCCACCACCCGCCCGCTAGCGGCGGGGGTCACCCCGTAGACGCCGGAGTGGATCTTGCACCCCGCCGGAATGCCGAGCACATGGCAGGACTCCCCCACCGCGGCGCAGATATCCCGCGCCGTGCCATCGCCACCGGCAAACAGCAGCAGATCGACCCCGGCTTCGCGCATCAGCCCGGCGGCGTGGCGGGTATCATCGGCCGAGGTGCTCTCCCCGACCGGTTGATAGATGACCCGACAGGGCAATCCCAGCTCTCGGGCCACCGCCTCCCCCATCTCTCCCGCCACCGTCAGCAGTTCGAACGGGACGCTCAGCTCGCACAGTGGCAACAAGGCTTGCCGCGCCCGCTCCTGCGCCTTGGGCACGGCACCACGAGCAAGCGCCTCATCCACCACGCCGTCACTGCCCTTGAGCCCCACTGCGCCGCCAATCCCGGCGACCGGATTAATAATGAACCCTAATCGAAACATGCCAGCCTCCCTTGCGATGGCCACCATTTTTATCTTTTCCCCCCTCTGGGACAAGCAGTGGCGCCCCTGCTAGAATGCGCTGCTTCAATTTTCCAACCAATTTTCAACCAAGGTTCAATCATGCTGGAATGGGTTCTTGATCCCTCTGCCTGGGTCGCACTCGCCACCCTTACCCTGCTCGAGATCGTGCTGGGCATCGACAACATCATCTTTATCTCCATCCTGGTGGGTCGCCTGCCGGAGGCGCAGCGTCAAAAAGCGCGCATTCTGGGTCTGGGGCTCGCCATGGGTACCCGGATCCTGCTGCTGCTCTCGCTGGCCTGGGTGATGCGCCTCACCGATCCGCTCTTCACCGTGCTGGGTGAAGCCATCTCCGGCCGCGATCTGATCCTGCTGCTGGGGGGCCTGTTCCTCATCGGCAAGAGTGCCCACGAGATCCACGTCACCCTGGAAGGGGCGGCCGAGCCGGAGAGCGTCAGCAAAGCGGCCTCGGGCTTTATCAGCACCCTGATCCAGATCGCCATCCTCGATATCGTGTTCAGCCTCGACTCGGTGATCACCGCAGTCGGCATGGCCGATCACGTGCCGGTGATGGTGCTGGCCATCATGATCGCCGTCTTCATCATGATGTTTGCCGCCAAATCCATCGGTGATTTTGTCGATGCCCACCCCACCATCAAGATGCTGGCCCTCTCCTTCCTCACCCTAGTGGGCTTCGCCCTGATGGCCGAGGGGATGGATCTGCATATTCCGAAGGGCTACATCTACTTCGCCATGGCCTTCTCGCTGGTGGTGGAGATGATCAACATCCGCCTGCGCAGCCATCACGACAATAACGGGCAGAATAGCGCGCAGTAACCCTGCCCCACATGCCCCCGCGACCCCAGCTGTCGCGATCAAAAAGAGCGCCGATCGGGCGCTCTTTTTTTATGGGTAACGAAACGATGAAAGGGTTATTGATCGCTGATGACGATGGCAACCCGGCGGTTGGCGGCCCGGCCCTCTCTGGTCTTGTTATCCGCCAGCGGCATGGTCTCGCCACGGCCATGGATCTCCAGATTGGCTGGCTTCATGCCGACCGAGACCAGCACATCGGCCACCGACTGGGCCCGCTTCAGGGAGAGTTGCTGGTTGTAGCTGCTCTCGCCGGTATTGTCGGTGTGGCCATCCACCCGCGCCTTGTCCAACCCTACGCCAAGCAGTGTTTTACCCAGTTTTTCAACGGATTGGCGAGTCTGGGGATTGAGCGCCCCCACGTTGTTGGCAAACAGCACCCGGTTGGCCAGATCCAGCGTCCACCCCTCATCGGTCAGATAAAAACCCTGCTCCTTGAGCACGGCGATCTGCTCCGGGGTCAACCCCTTGGGCGCGCTCTGGCAACCGGCCAGCAGCGACAACATCAACCCCAGCAGGGTCACTTTCAACAGGTGGGTGATCTTCATGGTTTGCTCCTTGTTTATGTTGTTATTCTTGCCAGTCAGGCGATGGTTTGCTGTTCGCTGCGGCGCGCCCGTTTCGCCAGATACATGGCTGCATCGGCCTGATCACACAGCACGCTGGCACTCATGCCCGCCTGATAGACGGCGAAGCCGACACTCACCCCGGCCACCAGCTGACGACCGTCACGCAGCGCCACCGGTTCGCTCATCGCCTGCTGGATGCGGCCAATCACCTCTTCCACCTCATGCTGTCGCTGGAGTGGGCCAACCAGCACCGCAAACTCGTCACCACCGAGGCGAAAAACCAGATCATCCGGACGCAGCTGATGTTGTACCCGTCTTGAGAGCGCGATCAGCACATCGTCACCGGCGTTATGCCCCAGCGTGTCATTAATTTGCTTGAAGCGATCGCAGTCGAGATAGAGCAGCGCAAACCCCTCTTGCTCGCCGAGGGAGATGGCCTGCGCGAGCCGCGCTTCAAACAGGGCGCGATTGGGCAGTCCGGTGAGGGCATCGTGAGTCGCCTGATGGAGCAGGCTGGCATTTTCGCGGGCCTGCTGGGCCTGCCAGGCTTGCAGCTCGTCCAGCAGGGAGTTGAAGTCATCCCCCAGCTCGTTAATCTCGACGATATCGGCCGGTGGCGCCCGCATCCCCAGGGTGCGCTGTCGGCGTACCGAGTGGGCGACAAGTGCCAGTTTGCGCAGCGGTGCGGTGATGGAGACCTGCATCCGGTCAGCCACATAGAGTGCCACCATGGCGCTCAGCATCAGGCAAACCACCATCACCAGCAGTGCCGAGAGCAAAAACAGCAACAGATATTCACCGTGGCCGCGCAGCTCGATGGTAGCGATCTGCTCACCACCCCGCAGCATGGGGAGTTTGACAGGCCCCGGCATCAGCAGTTGGGCCAGATAGTCTTCGAGCGTCACCAGCGGGTTGCTTCTGGGGCGCTCCCAACTGGCGAGCAGCTGACCATTGGTCAGTACGATAGTGGCTTGGGCCACCTCTTCCTTGGCAACGATGCCACTGAGCGCCTCGCTCGCCGCCTCCTCATCGTGGAACACCACCGCCGCCTCGGCGCTGTAGCTGATGGCGCGGGCTACCAGCTCCAGATTGTGGTCGGCGTAAAAACGCACTACCAGCAGGGCCACCAGAGTAAAAAAGAGTCCTGCCACGCTGACGGCTGTAATGGCGGCCACCAGATGGGTTCGCCCCAGGCTCTGACGCAGGGTCAGACGGCGGGGAGCCGCGCTCACCTGTCGTCTCATGGGACCCCCTTGTCGGCATGGGCCAGCTTGAGCACGGCGGGATGCACCCGCACGCCGCTCAGGGCCAGGGCATCGAGGTTCACTTTAAACCGCACCCGCACGCTGTCCGGCGAGGTCTGCAGGCAGAACACCGAGCTGGTGGAACAGTCGTGGTTGTATTCGCTGATGCTGAGCACTGGGTGTCCCTGCAGGCGGGCAAACAGCGCAATCCGGGTCGGCTCGTCGAGCACCCCCAGATAGAGCACATCGCAGTGATCGCTGATGGCCGGATCGCTCGCCTCGTAACGATGGACCTGCACGGTACGGCCATTGGCCTGACGATCGATGGTAAAGAGGGCGCCGGCATATTCGGTCGGCGCCGCCACGCACATACGCAGCACCGCAGGCTCGGTGGGCCAGCGGGTGTAACTCATGATATCGAGCACCAGCTCCCTGACCGCCGTCGCCCGGCTCTCTGCGGCCGTTTCCGCCAGCGCGCGGGGCAACAGCAGGCCAAACGCAACCAACAGGAGCGCCAGACGGGCAGTTAAACGGGGGGAAAAGAGTAACAGCATGATCGGGAGGTAGTCGCCTTGACAATACCGCTGCTATGGCATTGCGGTTCGGGTAGATGAACCCAGATAGTAAGTTGGCTGACACTGGCCTGACAAGTCTCACCCCACCATCATCTACCGAGTTCGTGTAAAGAAAACGGAGAGCCCGTCTGGTAACGGGCTCTCTGGTGGCAGGCAGCAAGGCGGAAATCACTTCTTGCTGATGCCGTATTCCCGCAGCTTGTTGGCGATGGCGGTATGCGACACGCCCAGGCGTTTGGCCAGCTGGCGCGTCGATGGGAAGGCGGGATAGAGCCGGGCCAGCAGCTGGCTCTCGAAGCGCTTCACCGCATCGTCGAGATTCCCCTCAAACCACTCGTCGATCAGCGGCATGGTATCGGCCGCCACCGGCAGGTCGATCTGCTCGGGCCCCAGCTCATCCCCTTCCAGCAGGGTCATGGCACGGTAGAGACAGTTGCGCAGCTGACGCACGTTGCCCGGCCAGCGGTAGGCGGTCAGGTAGTCGGCCATGTTGCGGGTAAAGCGCGGACGGGGTCGCTGCAACTCGCTGGCAAAGCGGGAGACAAACTGCTGGGCCAGCACCATGATATCCGCCTTGCGCTCGCGCAGGGGGGGCAGCGCCAGACTGAGCACGTTGAGGCGATAGTAGAGATCCTCGCGGAAGGTTCCTTCGTGCACCAGATCCAGCAACTGCTTCTGGGTAGTGCAGATGAAACGCACGTTGACCTTCACCTCCTGCTCGTCACCGACTCGGCGGAATACCCCATCCTGCAACACCCGCAAAAACTTGGTCTGCAGATGAGGAGACATGTCGCCGATCTCGTCCAGCATCAGGGTGCCGCCGCTCGCCAGCTCCAGCACGCCGCGCTTGCCCTCGGTGTTGTTGCCAAAGGCGCCGGGGGCATAACCAAACAGCTCGCTCTCGGCCACGTTATCGGGCATGGCGGCGCAGTTGAGGGCCATAAAGGGGTGGCTGGAGCGCAGGCTGGCCCCGTGACAGGCACGGGCCAGCAGCTCTTTACCGGTACCGGTCTCACCGACAATCAGCAGCGGCGCGTCCTGCATCGCCAGTTTACGCGCTTGCGACAGCACCTCTTTCATCTTGGGACTCTCGGCCTGCAGATGCTCGAAGCCCCCCACTTCCACCGCATGGAGCGCACTGAAGTGCAGGCCGACCCGCCGGGCAGATTTGAGCACCACCACGGCCCCGGCCAGCGCCTGCTTGCCGCGGGCTTCTGCCACGAACAGCGGCATCAGATCTGCCAGATACTCTTCGCCATTGAAACTGAGCTTGCAGGTCTGCGGCTTGATCTCGCTCGCCTCCAGCCAGCGGCTGAAGGAGAAGCCCTTGACCAGCGAGCCGAGCGCCACGCCGCGCACCTCCTCCACCGGCAAGCCGAGGGTGGTGAGGGCCGACTGGTTGGCCTGGGTCACCTTGCCCTTGGCATCGAGCGAGAAGACCAGATCCGGCAGCGCCTTGAGCAGCGCCTCAATCTCGTGGTGCTCCCGCTCGGAGGGCATGTAGGGGATGGTCTTGACGTCGTAGACGCCGGGAATGCGGCGGATCTCCGGCATCAGGTGCTGAAAATCACTGAACTCCAGCTCGGGAAAGTTGAGATAGATGATGCCTGAGGTATCGATTTCGATGCCGCGCAGATCGATATTGTGCTCCACCAGGCGGTCGAGCAGTTCCCGGGTCAGGCCCAGGCGGTCTTCACAGCTGACTTCAAGACGCATTCGGGACACACTTCCTAGCTAACTCTATGAATGAGCGGATAATACAGTCTCGATCCCCCCAGTGCGAGCGCCAGCCCATAAAAATGCGGGCCTGCCCCGCTTTCGCAGGCAGGCCCGGGTCAACCGATGACGCTGGTGTGGGATGCGATTACCGGAGCAACTGATCGGTGCGCGCAGCCATGATGAAGTCGTTGCGGTGTAATCCGCCGATCTTGTGGGTCCACCAGCTGACGATCACCATATCGCTCACTCGATGAGTGGTGGCGTTCACTTCAG
The DNA here is from genome assembly GCF_963862045.1 of Aeromonas sp. 159. Classification (NCBI taxonomy): domain Bacteria; kingdom Pseudomonadati; phylum Pseudomonadota; class Gammaproteobacteria; order Aeromonadales; family Aeromonadaceae; genus Aeromonas; species Aeromonas sp. 159. The sequence continues at coordinate 5,775 of NZ_CAWLMI010000008.1, forward strand.
CAGCTCATCCGTGCGTGCAGCCATGATGAAGTCGTTGCGATGCAAACCGCCAATCTTGTGAGTCCACCAGCTGACGGTCACCTTGCCCCACTCTGTCAGGATAGCCGGATGATGGAACTCCGCCTCCGCCAGCTCCCCCAGGCGGTTGGTGAAGGCCAGCGCCTCCTTGAAGTTGCGAAACGTAAATTCCCGCCGCAGTTGCAGCGCCCCCTCCTCCACCAGCGGCTGCCAGTCGGGAATAAGCTGCATCAGCTCGCGCAGCTCCTCATCGCTCACCTTGGGGGCATCGGCGCGGCACGCTTCACACTGCTGGCTGGCCAGTTCGGACATAAGTTACTCCTGCTTGAATTAATGAAAATGAAATAGAGTTGTTTGCCTTTGGTCAGCTCGCCTGTTTGCCAGCGGGAACCTCAAAGCGCGGCGGATAGAGGCCAAGACGACTGGCCTCAGCCAGAGCAGCCATGATCTCCTCCCCGGTCAGTTGGTAGAGATGATCGAGACTCGGCAGCACAAAATAGGTGGGCTGCATGATGTCGATGCGATAGGGAGTGCGCAGCACGGTCAACAGATCGAAAGGTTGCAGCAGCGGCTGGCCGGAGAGGGCATAGGCGGTCTCGCCGATGGAGGAGAGAATGCCGCCACCGTAGATACGCAGCCCGTCGGGCGTTGCCAAGAGGCCAAACTCCACGGTGAACCAGTAGAGCCGCGCCAGAAAAACCCGCTGATCCTTGCTCGCCTGCTGCCCCAACTGACCGTATAGGTGGGTGAAGTGGGCAAAGGCCGGATTGGTCAGCATGGCGCAGTGGCCAAAGATCTCGTGAAAGATATCGGGCTCTTGCAGGTAGTCGAGCTCGTCCCGGCGCCGGATAAAGGTCGCCACCGGAAACTGGCGATTGGCCAGCAGGGCGAAGAAGCGATCGAACGAGATAAGCGCAGGCACCGCCGCCACCGACCAGCCGGTCGCAGGCTGCAAGACGGCGTTGATCTCGGCCAGCTGGGGGATGCGATCACGGGGCAGCCCCAGTCTGTCGAGACCGGCCAGATACTCGTCACACCCCTTGCCAGCAAGAGCGGCGAACTGACGTTCGATCAGGACCTGCCAGGTACCATGCTCCTCGTTGCTGTAGTGGATCACCCCGTCAGCATCCGGCTGGTGGGCGGTGTAAAAGGTTGCCATAGCGGTTCCATCCTCTGGCGCCATATCAAGGCGCCTTGCCGTTTCATCACGGTTTCACTGTAACGAAATGGCAACAAAAAAAGCAGCCGACCCATTAGTCGGCTGCCTGAAACAGTTGTAAATAAATTGTGACAACCCGCTAACCAGTCCCCACTACAGCTTGACCATGATATGGCGCGGCACCGTGTAATCCTCCAGCGCATAGAGGGAGAGATCCTTGCCGTAGCCCGACATCTTCATGCCGCCGTGGGGCATCTCGGAGGTGAGCATGAAGTGGGTGTTGATCCAAGTGCAGCCATATTGCAGGTGGCTGGCCACCTTGCTGGCGAGGCTCAGATCTTTGGTCCAGACCGACGAGGCGAGGCCATAGTCCGAGTCGTTGGCCCACTGCACCACCTGCTCGGCATCGTTAAAACGGGTCACCGACACCACGGGGCCAAACACCTCGCGGCGCACGATCTCATCCTCCTGCCGGGCCCCGACAATCAGGGTCGGCTCGAAGAAGAAGCCGTTGCCGGGACGGATCTTGCCCCCCGCCGTCACCTCCACATGACCGCTGCTCTGGGCCCGCTCGACAAAGCTGGCGACCCGGTTGCGCTGTCTGTCCGAGATAAGCGGCCCCATCTCGACCCCCTCCTCGTACTGGCTTCCCACCTTGATGGAGGCCACAGCATCGGTCATGGCGGCGACGAACTTGTCGTAGATCTTGCCCTGGGCATAGATACGGCAGGCGGCGGTGCAATCCTGGCCTGCGTTGTAGAAACCGAAGGTGCGAATGCCTGCCACCACCGCCTCCAGATCCGCATCGTCGAAAATGATGACCGGCGCCTTGCCTCCCAGCTCAAGGTGGGTGCGCTTCATGGTGCGGGCAGCGCTCTGCAGGATCTTCTGACCGGTGGCGATATCGCCGGTGAGCGACACCATCCGCACCAGCGGATGCTCCACCAGCGGCGCCCCCACGCTTTCCCCCCGCCCACAGATGACGTTGATGACGCCGCGGGGGAAGATCTCGCTGGCCAGCTCCGCCAAACGCAGCGCGGTGAGCGGGGTCTGTTCGGAGGGTTTGAGCACCACCGTATTGCCCGCCGCCAGCACCGGCGCCATCTTCCAGGCCGCCATCATCAGCGGGTAGTTCCAGGGGGCGATACTGCCCACAACACCTATGGGGTCGCGCCGGATCATACTGGTGTGCCCCTCGAGATACTCCCCCGCCAACGGCCCTTGCAGGCAGCGGGCCGCCCCGGCAAAGAAGCGGAAGCAGTCCACCACCGCGGGCAGCTCGTCGTTGAGCACGGCTAGATAGGGTTTGCCGCAGTTGAGGGATTCCAGCGCCGCAAACTCCTCGGCGTGGCGTTCGACGAGATCCGCCAGACGCAGCAGCAGGTTGCTGCGCTGGGCAGGGGTAGTGCGGCTCCACTGGGCGAAGGCGCGCTGGGCACCGTTCACAGCCCGGTTCACCTGTTCGAACGAGGCTTCGGGCACGGCGGCGATCTGTTCGCCGTTGGCCGGGTTGAGAATGGGTTCGGCCTGCCCCTCGCCGGTCACAAACTGGCCATCAATCAAGAGTTGGGTAGAGAGTTTCATGGTTGCATCCTTGCGCACGCGTTGAGTCATCATTTGCCACTGCCAGCGACATCATGGGTGTCGCGAGTGAGGTAGTAGGCAAGCAAAATAGGGATAGTGGTGAAGGCCACTATGATGAGGGCCACCACGTTGGTGACCGGCCTGTCACGGGGACGGATCAGCTCCTGATACATCCAGATGGGCAGGGTGGTCTGCTGGCCCGCCGTGAAGGTAGTGACGATCACTTCGTCAAAGCTCAGGGCAAAGGCCAGCATGCCCCCCGCCAGCAGCGCCGTGGCCAGATTGGGCAGGATCACGTAGCGCAGGGTCTGGAAGCCGTCGGCCCCGAGATCCATCGACGCCTCGATGAGGCTCTGGTTGGTGCGGCGAAAACGGGCCAGCGCATTGTTGTAGACCACCACCACACAGAAGGTGGCGTGGCCGATAACGATGGTCCAGAAGCTGAACGGGATCTCCATCAGGCCGTAGGCCGAGCGCAGCGCGATACCGGTGACAATACCGGGCAGCGCGATGGGCAGCACCAGCAAGAGCGACACCACCTCCTGACCGAAGAAGCGGCTGCGGGCAATGGCCCCTGCCGCCAAGGTGCCGAGGATCATGGCCGCCAGCGTCGCCAGCCCCGCTACCTCCAGCGACAACTGGATAGCACGCCACACATCGGGGCGATTGAGGGTCACCTCGAACCACTTGAGGGTGAGCCCGGGGGGCGGAAACTGGTAACTCTTGCTCTCGCTGGTGAAGGCGTAGAGGAAGATAAACAGAATGGGAAAATGCAGGAATAGAAGCCCGCCGATGGCGGCGTACTTGAGCAGGCCCGAAGGGCGCTCTCCCTGACGGCTCATTGAGCTAGCTGACATGAAGGCCTCCTTGCTGCCGGTTCAAAGCGATTGATTCAAAGCGCATCAAAAGCCCCCTGCCGTTTGACGGTCGTCGGTTGATAGCCATGATCAGGCTGGGCACCGGAGGAGATACATGGATGAGTGCAATATGGGCATCAAAGCGCATCAAAGGCTCCTAACCGTTTCGCAATCGCCAGATAGATGGCGATGATAAGGATCGGCACCAGCGAGAAGGCGGCGGCAAAGGGCAGATTGCCCGCCGTTCCCTGTTGCATGTAGACCACCTGACCGATATACATGGTCGAGTTGCCGATGATGCCGGGGATGATGTAATCACCTAGGGTCAGCGAGAAGGTGAAAATGGAGCCCGCCACCACACCGGGCAACGCCAGCGGCAGGATCAGGTTGCGAAAGGTCTGGGCGGGTGTCGCCCCCAGATCGCTGCTCGCCTCCAAGAGGGAGCGCGGTATACGCTCCACCGCCGCCTGAATGGGCAGGATCATGAAGGGCAGCCAGACATAGACGAACACGATAAAGGTGCCGAGCCGCGAGAAGGAGAGCGACGGGCCACCTATCACTGGCAAGGAGAGGATGGCATCGAGCAGCCACTCCAGCCCCATGCTGTCTGCCAGCCAGCTTACTACCCCCTCCTTGGCCAAGATCAGCTTCCAGGCATAGACCCGTACCAGATAGCTGGACCAGAGCGGCAGCATGATCCCCACATAGAACAGCGCCCGGGTCTTGCCACTGGTGTAGCGCGCCATGTAGTAGGCAACCGGAAAACCGAGCAGGGCGCAGGCCAGGGTCACCAGCAGCGACATGCCGACGGTGCGGCCGATCACATCCAGATTCTCCGGTCGCAGCAGGGCGACGAAGTTTTGCAGCCCCAGCTCGTGGCGCACCTGACCGCTGAACTCGTCCAGCCCGAACAAGGAGTTGGAGAGCAGCATCAGCAAGGAGCCGACATAGATGATCCCGAGCCACAGCAGCGGCGGCCCCAGCAGGATCGCCAGCAGCAGGCCGGGCCGCCCATAGAGCAGGGTCGAGAGGCGCCGCAGCGGCCTGAAACGGGCAGGTTCGGGCTGATGGTTCATGGCAAGACTCGCACTGTGAGGGGCACTCATGGCTGCGCCCCCTGATGGGCGCCGCTCAGGCGGTGGATGGCCTGCTCCGGCCAGCTGAGGCTGACCCTGCTGCCACGGGCCAGACGGGCCTGCCCCTCATTGGGGTGGTTGACGATGATCTCGAGCTGCTCCCCGAGATCAACCCGATAACGGACGAAGGGACCCAGGTACTCCACCTCGCGGATCTCCCCCGACCAGCCCGGCGCGCCCGCCTCAGCGAGCCGGATCCGCTCCGGGCGCACCATCATCTGGCTGCCGTCGCCGCACAGCCGTCTGGCCTGCTCCCCTTCGAACAGATTGACGGTACCGACGAAGCGTGCCACAAACGGCGTCGCCGGAGCGTCGTAGATAGTATCGGGCGCAGCAATCTGCTCGATCTTGCCCTGACTGAAGATGCAGATCCGGTCGCTCATGGAGAGCGCCTCCTGCTGATCGTGGGTGACGAAGATAAAGGTGATGCCCAGCTGGCGTTGCAACGCCTTGAGCTCAAGCTGCATCTGCTCGCGCAGTTTAAGATCGAGGGCCCCCAGCGGCTCATCCAGCAGCAGGATGCGTGGCTGGTTGATGAGGGCTCGGGCGATGGCGATGCGCTGGCGCTGGCCGCCAGAGAGCTGGCTCGGGCGGCGCTTGCCGACCCCGGGCAGTCGCACCAGCTCCAGCATCTCGTCCACCTTGCGGTAACGCTGTGCCTTGGCGACCCCCTTGAGCATCAGGCCATAGCCGATGTTGTCGCGCACATCCATGTTGGGAAACAGGGCATAGTCCTGAAACACGGTATTGAGGTTGCGATCGTAGGGGGGCACGGTGGAGCAGGGCTCGCCGAACAGGCGGATCTCCCCGTCGCTCGGGTACTCGAAGCCCGCGATCATCCGCAGGCAAGTGGTCTTGCCGGAACCGCTCGGCCCCAGTAGGGTAAAGAATTCCCCAGAGGGGATCTGGAAAGAGATGTCGTCGACCGCCTTCACCTCGCCATAGTGGCGACTGACCCGGTCAAATTGTACGGCGTTCATAGGGCATCCTTGTCTGTACTGGGATGGGCCGGAATCCTGTCCGGCCCGCTTGATTATCCGCTCTCGGCAGTCGTGCAGAGGAGGCGCAGCGCCCCTGCCGTTGGCAAGGTGGCAACGGTTCCGACCACCTTGCTCACCCCGCCTTAGCGGCCGCCCAGAATGGCGATATAGTCGGAAACCCAGCGGTAATAGGGCACGCAAGTTCCCTGGCTCTTGCACTGGGAGACCGGAGTGCGCCAGAAGCGAACCCGATCGAAGTTGTCGATACCGTTGGTTTTGCACCCGGTCGGGCCCAGCAGGGCATTGCCCTCACAGGCGGCAGGCACCACAGGCACCGAGCCAAACCAGGCGGCGAGATCCCCCTGCAGCTTGTTGCTCAGGGAGTGCTCCAGCCACTTGTAAGCGCAGGTGAGGTTCTTGGCATCGCTGTGCACCATGCTGGTATCTGCCCAACCGGTCACTCCCTCTTTCGGCACAGTGGTGGCGATGGGCTGCTTGTCGGCAATCAGGGCATTGGCCTGGAACGGCCAGGAGCCTGACGCAACCACCCCTTCATTCTTGAAGTCATCGATCTGGACGAAGGCATCATGCCAGTAGCGTCCCACCAGCTGGCGCTGCTTGCGCAGCAGATCGAGGGAGGCCTTGTACTGATCCTCGTTCAGCTCGTAAGGATCCTTGATGCCCAGGGCAGGCTGATGGGTCATCAGATAGAGGGCGGCATCGGCGATGTGGATCGGGCCGTCAAAGGCCTGCACCCGCCCCTTGTTAGACTTGCCATCCGCCAGGGTCTGTTCCTCGAATACCACGTTCCAGGAGTCCGGTGCCTTGGGGAACACCTTGGTGTTGTACATCAGGATATTGCCGCCCCACTGGTAGGGCACGCCGTAGTGCTTGCCATCCACAGTGTGCCAGGGGGCATTTTGCAGCCGGGGATCAATCTTGCTGTAGCTCGGGATGAGCGCCAGATTGAGCGCCTGCACCTTGCCACCGGCAATCAGACGCAGACTGGCATCGCCGGAGGCGGTCACCAGATCGAAGCCCCCCTCGTTCATCAACGCCACCATCTCGTCCGAGGTGGCCGCCGTCTTGACGCTCACCTTGCAGCCGGTCTCTTTCTCGAAGCCGGTCACCCAGTCGTAGTTCTTGTCGGTCTCGCCACGCTCAACGTAGCCAGCCCAGGCCACGATATTGAGCTGGCCTTCACCCTTGCCGAGCTCGGTCGGGGCAGCCTGGGTCTGGCCAGCCAGCAGCGCCGGCACAAGAGCCAGCATCAGAGGGGTCAATTTCATCATGCACTCCTTGCATTGTGTTGACTTGCATCAGGTGAAGGAACGCCACCATGGGCGTTAACATCCTGTTAACCAGCAATGAGCTTAGGGGAGTGGCAATACGATGAATATTTCAATTTTTGGTGGCTCAGGTATCAGCTAAATCGATATCGAGTGCAGATGAATCTGATTTTTGGTGGCTACCCCGCAAGAGGTGGCTAGCGAGGAAGCGCCTGACGGGCCCGCAACCGGCTCTGATCCCGCGCAATATCGATAAATTCCCGCGCCGTCCAATCCAGCCGAGAACCACGGCGCCACACCAGCCCGATATCGATGGCGGGAATGGGCTCCTTGATGGGGCGCGCCTCGACCCGCTCCTGCTCCAGCGACCAGGGGCGATAGGCAAAATCGGGCAACAGGGCGACCCCGAGCTGGCTCGCCACCAGACTACGCACTGCCTCCACCGACGCGGTGCGCAGTACGATACGGGGGGAGATGCCGTAGCGGCGCAGGCCGCCACCGATGATCTGATCGAGCTGATCGGCGGTCAGCGAGATCATCGACTCCTCCCCCAGCGCGGTGAGCGAGAGGGTCGACTCGGCACAGAGCGGGTGGTTGGCGGCCAGCCAGAGCCGCAGCGGCGAGCGGGTCAGCAACTCGGTATCAAACGCCTCTTGCCGGATGGTGCGGTTGGTCATCAGGATCCCCACATCCACCTCGCCGTTGACGATCTGGTGCTCAAGGAAGGGCTGTTCATCCTCCTTCACCTCGATCTGTACCGCCGGAAAGGCGCGGCGAAAACGGCCGAGCGCCTCTGAGAGGTAGTAACCCGCCACCAAGGTGGTCACACCAATAGTGAGCCGTCCCTGATCCTGCTGGGCCACCGCTTTGAGGGAGTGGCTCGCCTCGGTCATGGCGCCGAGAATACGGCGGGCGTGGAGCAAAAACTGGTGGCCCTGAGTGGTGAGGGTGACGCCGCGCGGATTGCGCTCGAATAGCGGGGCGCCGAGCTCGGTCTCCAGCTCGCGAATGGCGCTGGTGACCGCCGACTGGGAGATATGCAGCTCGGCGGCGGCGCGACTCACTGAGAAGCTGTCGGCCACGGCCACAAAATAACGGATCTGGCGAAAGGTAAAGTTCATCGGGCATCCTTGCCGATTGGTAATATTGGTGTGATTGGTAAGATTGACTGCCAGCTTAACCGTAAACGGGCGCCTCGCCAAAACCGGGCACTGCAGCCAACTCAATGATCTGCCGATTAAAACCATGCCCCTGCGGCTTGGCGAGCACAACAGGGGCATGGGTCATCGCAGCAAGGTGCAGACAGAGCTATCAGGATTTGTTGAGATACCCCGCCAGCTGGCCGATCAGCCGCTTGCGCAGCTCGCCGAGTTTCGGTTTCTCGTCCGCACACCAGGGCAGCGGGCGGCACGCCTCTATGGTGCGCAGGCCAAGGCGAGCGGTGAGCAGTCCGGCCCCTACCCCTTGCGCCGCGCGGGCAGAGAGCTTGGCGGTAAGCTCGGCCCCCAGCAAGTCCATCCCCACCTCGGTCACCAGCTCGGTGGCGCCGGCGTAGAGCATGTTGCGAAACACCTGACGGATGAGGCGTATGCGGCTCCAGTAGCCAAGCTCGATGGCGTAGACATCGGCGATATCCTCGATCATCCGCAGGTTGCGCCACAGCATCAGCATCATGTCGACGGTGGCGAGCGGGCTCAGTGCCACCAGCACGGCGGCCTCCCCCGACCACTTGGCCACCCGCGCCTGTGCCAGCTTGTCACGCTCGCCGAGTACCAGCTGGCTGTAGAGGGTCAGCACCTCCCGATCGCTGTGGCTCTCGTCGAGCTGTGCCAGCCAGGTCTGATACCCCTCGCGCCCCTTGTCGCCACTTTTGACCGCCAACCCTTCGCAAAAGGCCTGCCCCTGCCCGACCCCCTGATGGGCTAGCAGATCTTCTGCGCGCGAGCGCACATCCTGGCGCCGCTTGAGGGTGCGCAGCCGCAGCCACTCGCGCCCCACCACGCTGGCGGTCCCCGCCGCCACCAGCGCCGAGGCTGCCAGCCAGGCGCTGCCCCAGAGCGGGGTGGTGAGGAATTGATCGTAAAGAAAGGCGCCATACTGGCCCAACGAGAGCAGACCGACCGCCCCCAGCCCCCACGCCAACAGCCGATGACGGCGACGCGGTTTGATGACGAGGGCGCTCTCCACCTCGGTGAACTCGTCCAGCTCGTCGAGGCGCTCGAAGCTCGCCTCCTCCAGCCGCTGGGCCGGTGCGGGCGGGCGCTCGTCACTGGCCACCGTCAAGGCAGGCTCAAGGATCACCTTGCCCTGCAGCGGTGGCCGCTCTTTTATCTGATCGTTCATCGCATTGTTCTCCTGTGCGCAGCCTTCGGCTCAGGTGCCAAGACCGCACACCGTTATTCGAGGTGATCCCCGAGCAGAAACTCCAGCGCCGCATCGAGCCGGATATGGGGCAGCGCCTGATGGGCGCTCATGGGCATGGGGCGAAACGCCTGAAAATCAAAGCCCTGACTGTTCCACCACTGCGCAGGCGGAATATGGGGCGGCACCTCTCCGGGGAACAGCAGCAGCGGCTCACCGCTCAGGCTGGTGCCGCGGATGGCGGGGAACTCGCGGCCATTGGCCACCCCCTTGCCCACCTCGGTCGCCTTGATGGCTGCGAGCGCCAGACACTCGGTGGTGATCCCCTCGAAACGGGCCTGGCCGCGGCCGCTGCGCACCAGATGCTGGAGCAGGGAGACCATGGGCCCATGCTGTTCGGGGGTGACGTGATCGGCCTTGCTCGCCACAAACAGCAGCTTGTCGATGCGGGGCGAGAAGAGCCGCCGCCACCAGTTGCTCTTGCCGTAGGCAAAGCTCTCCATGATGCGGGCGATGGCCTGCTGCATGTCGCCAAAGCTGGCCGCCCCGGCGTTGAGGGGCTGCAGGCAGTCCACCAGCACGATTTGGCGATCAAAGCCGGCAAAGTGCTGCTCATAAAAACCCTGCACCAGATGCTGTTTGTACTGCTCGAAGCGCTGCTTGAGAGTGGCGTAAAGAGTGCCATCGGCGGGCTCGCCGACAGGCATCTCCCACACCCAGGGGACAAATTGCAGCATGGGGGCACCGGCATACTCCCCCGGCAAGACGAAGCGACCGGGTTGAATAAGGTGCAATCCCAGCTCCTGTTTGCAGGCATGCAGATAGGCGGTGTAGCGCTCGGTCAGCTCCGCCACTGGTCGTTCTTCGAAGCGTTGCTCAGCCTGCCACCTGGGGGTCAACCAGCTGGCAGCGAGCGCCTGCAGCTCTGGGCGACGAAGTTGCTCGCGCACCTGTTCGCTCCACTGCTCGTAGCTCATCTCCAGCAGCGGCAAGTCGAGCAGCCACTCCCCGGGGTAGTCCACCAGATCCACGTAGAGGGTGGAGATCTCCCCCAGATGCTTGCGCAGAGGATGACGGGTGCGATAGCGAATTTCGAGACGCACCTCGGCCACGCCGCGGGTGGGCTCGGGCCAGGCTGGTGGATCGCCAAACAGGGAGTCTAGGCCACGCTCGTAAGCAAAGGTGGGAATGTGGGCATTGAGCTGCGGCACCCGGCGGGCACCGAGGATGCGCCCCTGACGCAGGGCATCCCACAACGGCAAACGGCCGTCGATGGCCGCGTGTTCCAGCTGGTTGACCAGCGCCGTGATAAAGGCGGTTTTGCCGCTGCGAGAGAGGCCGGTCACCGCCAGCCGGATATGGCGATCCCGCACCCGGTTCACCACGTCGTTCGCCTTGTGTTGCAGGCGAGTCAACTTCTGTTCCAGTTTATTGAGTATCAAGGCTTGACCCGTTCTCCCTTGGTGGTTGCATCTGGATAGCTGGTGTCGATGGTGGATCATCACGGAAGATTCCACCATCGACATTGAGTGCTTGAGTAAGAACTACAGCTTGCGAAACTCCCGCTGCAGGGTGAACTCCCTGGAGGTCACCAGCTTCTCGATCCGCTGAACTCTGGGCTCCAGCGCGTCAAGTTCCTGCGCGATGCGGCCCAGCGCCTGATGAGGGGTGATCCCCGCCTGCCAGCTACGCGCCTTCATCCGCACCTCGGCAAAGTCGGCATCCTCTTGCGAATAGAGGGTGACCGGCTTTTTATCGAGCAAGAACCAGGCGGCGATATAGGCGGTGAAGGTGATGAAACCGGCGAAGATAAGGCCACTGATGGCGAGCAGCCGCACGATCCAGGTCTCCACCCCGAAATACTCAGCCAAACCGGCACAGATCCCGGCTATCTTGCCCTGCCGGGGATCACGATAGAGGTTACGCCCTTCACGACTGACACTGCTCATACCTTGTTCCTCCAACCGGGTACTTCCGCATCCAGAATCGATTCCAGCGCGCCCACTCGCTCCTGCATCTTCTCGGTGCGAGCCAGCAGCCCTTGCAGCTGTTCCCGCTCGCTATCAGCAAGACCGGCGCCAATCCGCCCCTTGGCACGATAGTGCAGCACCAGCCAGATGGGGGCTACCACCACCATGAAGACCACCATGGGAACCATCAATACGCCCAGCAGATCTTCCATCTGTTACTCCCCCTGTTTGCCTTCGCTTTTGCTGTCGCCCTGCCCCAGCTTCTGGCACATGGCTTCCAGCTCGCGGCTTATCTGATCATCCACTTCCAGCTCGGCAAACTGCTGCGCCAGCGCCTTGTCGGACTGACCCAGATCGGCGCGAGCTTCCATTTCGTCGATGCGACGCTCCATCCGCTCGAATTTGTTCACTACCGCCTGGCTCTCGCCACGAGCTACCTGGCTCTGCACGTTGAGACGACTGCTGGCCGCTTCGGTGCGAATAGCCATCGCCTTTTGACGGGCGCGGGCATCTTCCAGCTTGGCTTCGAGCTGGCGGATCTCCTCACCCAGCTTCTCGATGCCGCTGTCGACCGACTGCTGCTCGCGGTAGAGGGTCTCTGACAACTCGGTCTGTTTCTTCTTCTCGATAAGGGCCGCGCGGGCCAGATCTTCACGCCCTTTGGTCAGGGCCAGCTCGGCCTTGGCTTGCCACTCGTCGACCCGCTCCTGATGACGGGCGACCTGACGACCAATCTCTTTCTGGCTGGCGAGGAAGCGGGCCAGATTGGAACGCTCCTTGACCAGCTCGTCCTCCATCTCCTGGATGATCAGGCGCACCATCTTCTGGGGATCTTCTGCCTTGTCGAGCAGGGCCGTCAGGTTGGAATTGATGATGTCGGCCAGACGGGAAAAAATACTCATGATTGCACTCCTGTTATTGGCATGGCGTTGTTTCTCCATTGACAATGGCAACTTGTGTGCCAATCTGGAACAAAATTTAACTTGTTGATTTATATGGGGCAGAATAGCCGGATTGCAAGATGCCTCGCGCAAGTGATGATTAAAATCACCAACTTTTGGTAAGATTGACCAGCTTTTACAACTGACAGGGATCACTATGACCACGGCCACGGAAAGCCTGCTGGGGGAATCCAACGCATTTCTCGAGATCATTGAGCAGGCCTCACGGCTCGCCCCGCTGCGCAAACCCGTGCTGATCATCGGTGAGCGGGGGACGGGCAAGGAGCTGATCGCCCACCGCCTACATTATCTCTCGGCGCGCTGGGATCAAAGCTTTGTCACCATCAACTGCGCCACCCTGAGCGAGAGCCTGCTGGAGACCGAGCTGTTCGGTCACGAAGCGGGATCGTTTACCGGCGCCGCCAAGCGCCATCAGGGCCGCTTCGAGCGGGCCGATGGCGGCACCCTCTTCCTCGACGAGCTGGCCACCACCAGCGCCCGGGTGCAGGAGAAGCTGCTGCGGGTCATCGAGTATGGCGAGTTCGAGCGAGTGGGCGGGGCCAAGCCCCTCAAGGTGGATGTGCGGCTGGTCTGCGCCACCAACGAGGATCTCCCTGCGCTGGCCGACATGGGGCAGTTTCGCCACGATCTGCTCGACCGGCTCGCGTTTGATGTGATCACCCTCCCCCCCTTGCGGGAGCGGCGGGAAGATATCCTGATGCTGGCGGAGCACTTCGCCCACAGCATGACCCGGGAGCTGGGCTATCCGCTGTTTGCCGGTTTCTCGCGCAAGGCAACCCAGCTGCTGCTGGATTACCACTGGCCGGGCAACGTGCGGGAGCTGAAGAACGTGGTGGAGCGCAGCATCTACCGTCAGGGCAATCCCCAGTTGCCGCTCTCGACCCTGGTGCTCAACCCGTTTGATTCCCCCTGGCGACCACAGGTCACGCAACCTGCGCAAGAGGCCCGAAGCGAGGTACAATCTGCATCCCCCCTCGCCTTGCCGCTCGATCTCAAGCAGGCGGTGGCGGAATACGAGATTAATTTACTCAAGCAAGCGATGCAGCAATCCCAGTATAATCAGCGCAAAGCCGCTCAACTGCTGGCCTTAAGCTATCACCAGTTCCGTGGCATGCTACGCAAATATCAGCTGCTGGATGGCGATAACGATGCAGAACAAGAGTGAAGGAGCGCGGTTGATGCCGACGCCAGCAACACGCCAGCCTTCGCGCTGGCACATTTGTATCAAAACGTGCGTACAAAACCCCTATAAGAACATGGTTCAAAAATGAGAATGCTCACACCCTTGCTGCTGGGTCTGCTGGTGCTGGTCACCGGCTGCCAGAAGCAACCCGAGGCCTCCAAAACCGGACTCATCTATTGTGCTGAGGGATCCCCCCTCTCCTTCAATCCCCATGTTTCCAACTCCGGGGTGACACTGGATGCCAGTGCCCGTCCGCTCTACGACCGCCTGCTGGAGGTGAACCCCAACACCCTGGCGCTGGAGCCGGCGCTCGCCACCAACTGGCATGTCAGCGAGGATGGCCTCACCTATACCCTGACCCTGCGCAAGGGGGTGACGTTTCACCATACTCCCTGGTTCAAGCCCACCCGCACTTTCAATGCCGATGACGTGGTCTTCACCTATGCCCGCCAGCTAGACGAGCAGCACCCCTATCACAATGTGTCCGGCGGCGATTACCCCTACTTCTACAGCCTGGGGCAAGATCTGCTGATCAAGCGGGTGAGCAAGAAGGGGCCGCAGACGGTGGTATTCGAGCTGAATCAGCCGAACGCCTCCTTCCTCGCCACTTTGGCCAGCGACTATGCGGTGATCCTCTCCGCCGAATACGCCGAGCAGATGCTGCAGGCGGGCACGCCAGCCCTGCTGGATAGCCGCCCCATCGGCACCGGGCCGTTCAGCTTCAAGGAGTATCGCCACAACGAGTTCATTCGCTATCTGCGCCATCCCGCTTACTGGAACGGGCCAGCAAAAATTGAACAACTGGTTTACGACATCACCCCAAAATCCGCCAAACGGCTGGCCAAGCTGCTGACCGGCGAGTGTGACGTAATGAGCACGCCGGCTGCCAGCCAGCTCTCGGTGATCAAAGAGCACCCCGACTTGAGCCTCTCGGTCCAGTCAGGAATGAATGTCGCGTTTTTAGCCCTCAATACCCGCAAGCCGCCGTTCAACAACGTCAAGGTGCGTCAGGCCATTGCCAGCGCCATCAATATCGACAACCTGTTGCAGGCGGTCTATTTCGATACCGGCCTGCCCGCCAACAGCCTGCTGCCCACCCTCTCATGGGGTTACAACCCCAGCCTGCCCGAGCGCAAACCCGACCTGAAACGGGCGCGCCAGCTGCTCAAGGAGGCGGGACTGGAGAAAGGGTTCGAGATGCAGGTGCTGGTACAGCCGGATGCCCGCCCCTACAACCCGGATGCGGTCAAGACCGCCCAGCTGATCCGCAGCGATCTGGCCAAGGTCGGGATCAAGCTCAAGATCGTGCAACGGGAGTGGCCGGTGATCGAAGGCCGCCTCACCAAGGGGCAGTACGACAGCCTGCTCTCCGGCTGGATTGCCGATAACGCCGATCCGGACAACTTCTTCCGCCAACTGCTGAGCTGCTCGGCGGTAGAACGGGGCAACAACTACAGCCGCTGGTGTAGCCCGGCCTTCGATCAGTTGCTGGATGATGCGGTCACCACGCCCCAGCTCTCGTTCCGGCTGCGTAACTACTACTATGCCCAGACCCTGCTCAACGAACAACTGCCGCTGATCCCGCTGGCGCACGCCTTGCGTACCCAGGTCAGCCGCAGCGACATCGAGGGGCTGACGCTGATGCCCTTTGGCGGCACCTCCTTCAACCTGGCTCACAGGGAGTAAGCATGCTTCTATACACCTTGCGCCGCATCAACCTGCTGCTTATCACCCTGCTGGCCCTGACCTTTGTCGCCTACCTGCTGGACTATCGGCTGATCGGCCATCAGCTCAGCTTCTGGAGCGGCTATCCCGATTTCCTGCGCCGCATTTTCGCAGGCGACCTGGGGCTCTCCAGCGTCTCCGGGCTGCCGGTGCTGGACGAAATCCGCCACTACTTCCCGGCAACCCTGATCCTCTGTCTGGCGGCGTTCGCCATCTCGCTGCTGGTGGGGATTCCTCTCGGAACCCTGGCGGCCCTGTCCCAGGGCAAGACGCTGGATCTCTCCATCATGACTGCCGGTCTTATCGGCTATGCGGTGCCGGTATTCTGGCTGGCGCTGCTGGTGGTAATGCTCTTTTCGCTGGATCTCGGCTGGTTGCCAGCGTCGGGCCAGATCAGCCTGCTCTACGACGTGCCCCCCATCACGGGCATCGCGGTGATCGATGTGCTGCTCAGCAACGAGCCCTGGCGGCAAGCGGCGCTGCATGATGCCCTGCGCCACCTGATCCTTCCGTCACTGGTGCTGGCGGTAGTGCCTACCACCGAGGTGATCCGCCATGTACGCAGCTCCCTCATCGACGTGATGAAGCAGAACTACATCAAGGCGGCGGCGAGCCGGGGCCTTTCCAAGGCGCAGATCGTCTGGCGCCATGGCCTGAAGAACGCCCTGCCGCCGGTACTGCCGCTGCTGGGTCTGCAACTGGGTAGCGTGCTCACCTCCGCCATGATCACCGAGGTGGTGTTCGAGTGGCACGGGATCGGCCGCTGGCTCATCAGCAGTATCGCCCTGCAGGATTACGCCGCCATTCGCGGCGCAACCTTGGTGGTCGCCAGTTTCGTGATCCTGACCAGCGTCAGCACCGAGTTGCTGACCACCCTTATCTATCCGGCACGGCGCAAAGAGTTGTATGCCAAACAAGATTGAACGCGCTCATGGCGTGACCAGGAGCCAGGTATCCTATGCAAGATAAA
The DNA here is from genome assembly GCF_963862045.1 of Aeromonas sp. 159. Lineage (NCBI taxonomy): Bacteria > Pseudomonadati > Pseudomonadota > Gammaproteobacteria > Aeromonadales > Aeromonadaceae > Aeromonas > Aeromonas sp. 159. Next base: position 21,969 of record NZ_CAWLMI010000008.1, read on the forward strand.
TCGAACATCTATCCCGAGCTCAAGATCCTCTCCCCCCTTGAGCAGACGTGGGCCTCCTACAGCCGCAATCCGTTGGCGATGGCGGGGCTCTGGTGCTTTTTGCTGTTGCTGCTCATCACGCTGGTGGGGCCGCTGGTCGTTCCCTACGGCATCGATGAACAGCACACCGACAAGCTGCTGCTCGCCCCCTCGTGGGCGGCGACCGGCAACATCGACTACTTCCTCGGCACCGACGATCTGGGGCGTGACATGCTCTCCCGGCTGGTGGTGGGGGCGCGTCTCACTTTCGGCTATGCGCTGGTCGTGGTGGTGATCGCCATGGTGGTGGGCTCCGCCATCGGTATCCTCGGCGGCATGAGCAAGGGACTTAAATCGAGCGTGCTGCACCACCTGCTCGATACCCTGCTCTCCATCCCCTCCCTGCTGATGGCCATCATCATGGTCGCCATCATGGGACCGGGTTTTGGCAATACCTTGATAGCCATTACCCTGGCGTTGATCCCGCCCTTTATCCGGGCCACCTACAACGCAGTACATGCCGAGATGCAGAAGGAGTACATCACCGCCAGCCGCCTCGATGGCTCGCCCCCCTTCCGGATCATGCGTCTGGCTATTTTGCCCAACATTGTCGAAACCCTGGTGGCCCAGACCACCCGCACCTTGTCGGCGGCCATTCTCGATATCTCGGCGGTCGGGTTTCTCGGTCTCGGCGCCCAATCTCCCCAACCTGAGTGGGGCACCATGCTGGCCGATTCGAGCGATCTTATCTATCTCGCCCCCTGGACTGTCACCCTGCCCGGCATCGCCATCCTGTTCAGCGTGCTGGTCACCAATTTAGTTGGTGAAGGCATTCGTGAAGCACTCAAAGAGGGGAACGACTGATGCCGCTGCTCGACATACGCAATCTCACCATCGAGATCGACACCCCGCAAGGCAAGGTCAAGGCGGTGGACAAGGTGAGCCTGACCCTGACCGAGGGGGAGATCCGCGGTCTGGTGGGTGAATCCGGCTCCGGTAAAAGTCTGATCGCCAAGGTGATCGTCGGCATCGAGAAGGACAACTGGACGGTACGTGCCGACCGGATGCGCTTCAACGACATGGATCTGCTGACCATGGCCCCCAAGGAGCGCCGTCGCATCATGGGCCGCGAGATCGCCATGATCTTCCAGGACCCCATCAGCTGTCTCGACCCCTCCGAGGAGATCGGCACCCAGCTGGAAGAGGCGATCCCGACCGATTCGTTCGAGGGACAATTCTGGCAGCGCTTCCAGTGGCGCAAGAAGAAGGCCATCGCCCTGCTGCACCGGGTAGGCGTCAAGGATCACCGCAAGGTGATGCGCGCCTATCCCCACGAGCTGTCGGATGGCATGTGCCAGAAGGTGATGATCGCCATGGCCATTGCCAACCAGCCGCGTCTGCTGGTAGCCGACGAGCCCACCAGCGCCATGGAGTCCACCACCCACTCCCAGATCCTGCGACTGCTGGACAAGATGAACAAGCTGGGCAATACCACCATCCTGATCATCAGTAACGATATCGCCGCCATCGCCAACCTGACCGATACCATCAACGTGATGTACTGCGGCCAGATGGTGGAGGTAGGCACACGGGAGCAGATCCTCGAGACCCCGCATCACCCCTATACCGATGCCCTGCTCAAATCGATCCCCGACTTTGACAAGCTGGTGCGCCACAAGTCGCGCCTCGAGACCCTGCCCGGCGTCATCCCGCCGCTGCAACACCTGCCCATCGGTTGCCGTCTGGGACCTCGCTGCCCCTACGCCCAGAAGCAGTGCGTGCAGACTCCGTTGATGAACAAGATCAAGGGCCATCAGTTCAGCTGTCACTTCCCGCTGAACATGGAGGAGCCGAAAAAATGATGACCGTTAATGCCCCCATGAAGGAGCCCCGCTTGTGATCGAGCCGTCCCTGTTGCAGGTCAGAGGCCTTAGCAAAACCTACCAGAACCGTACCGGTCTGTTCCGTCGTCAGGCGGTGGAGGCGATCAAGCCCCTCTCGTTCGACCTCGAAGTGGGTCAGACCCTCGCCATCGTCGGCGAAGCTGGCTCCGGCAAGAGTACCCTCGCCCGCATTCTGGCCGGGATGATCGAGCCCACCAGCGGCGACATCGCCATCGACGGCCAGCTGATGGTGCATGGCGATTACCAGACTCGCTGCAAACTGCTGCGGATGATTTTTCAGGATCCCAACACCTCGCTGAACCGCAAGATCCGGGTCGGCCAGATCCTGGAAACCCCACTGCGCCTCAACACAGAGATGACTGAAGAGGAGCGCCGCGAGAAGGTGGTGCAGACCCTGCGTATGGTGGGGATGCTGCCGGATCACGCCCTGTTCTATCCGCAGATGCTCTCTTCCGGTCAGCAGCAGCGGGTGGCGCTGGCGCGGGCGCTGATCCTCAACCCCAAGATAGTGGTGGCCGATGAGGCGCTCTCCACCCTGGATATCTCGGTACGCTCCCAGATCATCAACCTGTTGCTGGAGATGCAGGAGACCATGGGACTGAGTTATGTGCTGGTAGCCAACGATTTGGGTATCGTCAGCCATATCAGCGACGAGGTGCTGGTAATGCACGAAGGTCGGGTGGTGGAGCGCGGCAAGACTCTCAAGGTGTTTGCCGATCCCCAACATGAGGTGACTCGCCGTCTCATCCAGAACTACAACAACGAATACCGCAAATAGAGAGGCGCTGGCCGCTTCCCTTGCCGCTGTGTTTCGCCGAGCTCACTCGGCGGGATCAAAAAAGCCCACTGCATGCAGTGGGCTTTCTGTTACCGGCGTTGCTGCTTAGGCTTGCAGCAGCAGACGGTTGATGCGGGAGACGAAGCTCGCCGGATCGTTCAGCCCGCCCTGCTCGGCCAGCTGGGCCTGTTCGTGCAGCAGGGTGACCCACTCACCGAACAGCGCCTCGTCTTCAATGGTGTCGAGTTTCTTCACCAGCGCATGGTCAGGGTTGAGCTCCAGAATGTAATTCTGCTCCGGTACCGGCTGGCCGGCCGCGCGCATCAGCTTGATCATCTGGGTGCTCATACCGTAGGCGTCGGTGACGATGCAAGAGGGGGAGTCGGTCAGACGGTGGGTGACACGCACCTCTTTCACCGCTTCGCCGAGGCTCTTCTTGACCCGCTCAACCAGACCGGCGTTGGCCTTCTCGGCCTCTTCTTGCGCCTGCTTGGAGGCTTCGTCTTCCAGATCGCCGAGATCCAGTTCACCACGGGTGACGGAGATGAGCTGCTTGCCATCGAACTCGGTCAGGTGGCTCATCAGCCACTCGTCCACCCGCTCCCACATCAGCAGCACTTCGACCCCCTTCTTGCGGAAGATCTCGAGGTGCGGGCTGTTCTTGGCAGCGGCGTAGGAGTCGGCAGTGATGTAGTAAATCTTCTGCTGACCTTCCTTCATGCGGCCAACATAATCCTCGAGAGAGACGGTCTGGGCTTCGCCCTCACCAGCGGTGCTGGCAAAGCGCAGCAGCTTGGCAATCTCTTCGCGGTTGGCGTAATCCTCGGCCGGGCCCTCTTTGAGCACGTTACCGAACTCTTTCCAGAATTTGGCGTACTTCTCGGCATCGTCTTTCGCCAGCTTGGAGAGCATGGTCAGCACGCGCTTTGAGCAAGCCTTGCGCAGAGAGGCGGTCACCTTGTTATCCTGCAGGATTTCACGGCTGACGTTGAGCGGCAGATCGTTGGAGTCCAGCACCCCTTTGACGAAGCGCAGGTAGGTCGGCATAAACTGCTCGGCGTCGTCCATGATGAAGACGCGCTGTACGTAGAGCTTCAGACCGTGCTTCTGCTCGCGGTTGTAGAGGTCGAACGGTGCGCGGGCCGGTACGTAGAGCAGGCTGGTGTACTCCTGCGCCCCTTCCACCCGGTTGTGACCCCAGAGCAGCGGATCTTCAAAGTCGTGAGCAACGTGCTTGTAGAACTCCTGATACTCCTCGTCCTTGATATCTTTCGGGTTGCGGGTCCACAGTGCAGTCGCGCGGTTGACCTGCTCCCACTCGCCCGCGGTGCCGACGATGGTCTCACCATCCTCTTCGCAATCCGGGGTACCCTCTTTGAACATCTCGACCGGTACGCTGATGTGATCGGAATATTTGCCCACCACGGAGCGCAGACGCCAGTCGTCGAGGAACTCGTCCTCTTCGGCACGCAGGTGCAGGATGACGTCGGTACCGCGACCCTCTTTGGTTACGTCAGCGACGGTGAAGGAGCCTTCCCCTTCAGATTCCCACTGTACGCCCTGCTCCGGAGCAGTACCGGCGGCGCGGGAGACCACGGTCACCTTGTCGGCCACGATAAAGGCGGAGTAGAAACCGACCCCGAACTGACCGATCAGTTGGGAATCCTTACCCTGATCGCCGGAGAGGTTTTTGAAGAATTCTGCGGTGCCGGACTTGGCGATGGTACCCAGATGCTCAATCACCTGATCACGGGTCATACCGATCCCGTTATCGGAGATGGTCAGGGTACGCTTCTCTTTGTCCACCACCAGACGCACACGCAACTGGCCGTCGTTTTCGAACAAAGAGGCATCGGAAAGCGCCTTGAAGCGCAGCTTGTCCGCCGCATCGGATGCGTTGGAGATCAGCTCGCGCAGGAATACTTCTTTGTTGGAGTAGAGGCTGTGAGCCATCAGGCTCAGCAGTTGTTTGACTTCAGTCTGAAAGCCGTGGGTTTCGGCATGAACACTTTGGGTCATGGACCAATCCTCAGAAACATCGGGTTGAACATATGCCCAACCTAGATGGGGACAGCGATCCAAATATCAAGGGGCGAATGTGCAATCCTGCTCATTCGCCCCCTGTTGGCGTGTGACCGCCGATTTTATGTTCAGTTTTTCGCGACTTGCCTGCCGCCACCCGCCCCTTACTTGAGGCGCTGGCGCCCCATCAGGGAGTGGGAAAGCGTGGTGCCATCAACCAGCTCCAGCTCGCCCCCCACCGGCACGCCATGGGCGATGCGGCTCACCTCCACCCCGGCCGCACGGGCCATATCGGCGATATACCAGGCGGTGGCATCCCCTTCAATAGTGGGATTGGTAGCGAGGATCAGCTCACTGATGTGCTCTTCCTTTAGACGGCGCTCGAGAATATCGAGCCCCAGCTCCTCCGGGCCTATGCCGTCCAGCGGCGACAGATGGCCCATCAGCACAAAGTAACGACCGGAAAACTGGCCGGTCTGCTCGATGGCGGCCACGTCCGCCGGGCTCTCCACCACACAGAGCAGGCCATTCTCTTCCCGCTTGGGATTGGCGCAAATATCGCAGCGGTCATTCTCGGTAAAGGTGCGGCAGTGGCTGCAGTGGCCAATCTCGGTCAGGGCGCGAGAGAGCAGCTGGGCCAACCGCAAACCGCCGCTGCGCTCACGCTCGAGCAGGGTAAAGGCCATCCGCTGGGCAGACTTGGGCCCCACCCCCGGCAATACCTGCAGGGCTTTCATCATCTCATCGAGCAGGGGACTGAACTTCATAACACTCCTTACACAGGCCGGCCCCTCGCCACCACCAGGGCCACGACGGGTCAGCAAAACAGGATAACGCCATTGGCGCAGGACTATACCCGAGCCCGCCGCCCATCGCCATCGGCTTGCCCACACCTTCTTCGCTAACCGCCCTGTCGCATCAACCGGACAGTTTTCAACGAGGCACTTACCCGTTAGAAATGGCGCTTGTTTTGCTCTATCGCCAGCGTGCTTGCCCGAATCAATGGAATTCAAGGGTAACAACAAAAAAGGTTGGTAACGCCCTTGGTCTACCAGCAAGAAAGTACAGATAATGGATTAGGAAAATGACAATCCGATGAGTTATTTAGGAAACGATTGAATGGATAAAAATAAAACCATCATAAAACAATTCGACTCCAAACACTTAAACATCTAAAAAATAACTCTTTAAAAACTACTCTTGCACATGACTAGCAATAAATTCAGATGAGATATGATTAGCTAGCCAAACAATATCATTACCACGATAGAAAATTGTACCATTTTTCATGGCCCCATCAGTCTCTATTTGTAACAAAACTGGTTTATTGGATTTACGACGACCGACTTGAATAGCTGTATCGATATCTATTGAAAGATGTACATACTGTCTTCCCATAGGCAATAACCCATCTTTTAAAATTATTCTAGCAAGTTCTGGTGATGTACCATGATATAGTGCTATGGGTGGTATGGCTGGCTGTTTAAGCAGTTTTTTCGGTACAGAATGACCATATAGTGCCCGGATTTTACCATCGCATATTTCATGTCGTTTTTTATCTGACGCCGTGATCATATCAACCAGAGTATCGGTGGTAATATCACTCCATTTTGAATTCTCTCGGTGTAACACCTTGATTAAATCATCAACAGCAACCCATCCTTGCTCGTCCAGCTCCAACTCATAAAGCCATGGCTCATGACGAAGAGCATGTGAAACTACACGACTGACTTTCTCAAAGTCCTTTTCATCAACCATAAAAACCCCTATTACATTTAAATAGCATACTTATCATTTATTCATCCTCATCCTCATCATTCCAAGATTCATGTTCAGCTGTGGCTGCAGTTAACCACTTATCGAAATCAGGGTATGTTCCATGACATGAGCAATCTATTGTTGAAAACGAGTTGATAATTACAATGTCACCATTTTTCAGGTCAAAACAGGCAACATCATCATTTGCCATATATTTAGCAAACGGAATCAATGAGTACACTGGATATTGCTTGTGCAGGATTTTATGCCACGCATCCACATCCTCTTCATCATGAGCTAGCATCATCCATGGCTCAAAACTTTTAGATGATGGGTCTTTCAAAAAGCTAATGTATTTCTCGGGATATTTGAAACCCTGCATATTAAAAGTACCCAAAAATATATCCATCATTTCTTACCACTCAACTTAGGATCTACATCTGAACCAAACTGGTTATTTTTTGAAAAAGATTTTGGCTTTTGCTTTTCTATCCTCAAAATAATTGCTTCCCCCCACGTATCTGGCACTGACGTTGTTTTAAATCTTCGTTTCTCTTCATCAGTAAGAGGACGTTCAAAATCATTAACTCTCGCTTTAACTTTTACTCCAGCCTCTCTTGCTGCTCTTACTCTCGTATTATCCATTGATGTCAGTCCACCATCAGGCATTTTCACAACATCGATAGGATCACCCTGCCAACCGTTTTCCTTCATACTAGCGACAAGGTCATCATATGTATAAGGCTTGCCACTACCTCTTTCCGTCTTATTGAATGAAACCGAATTTTGAGAAAAACGAATATCTTGAGGATCAAGATGTACAACTGGAGGTCGTGGGCCTTCCATTTTTTTCTCTACAATTTCTTCGGAATCAGGACACTGTCCAGGCTGATTCATTAATCCAAGTGGGTCCACCCAACCAATCGGGTTGGGGGCGTACTGGTAGTTATTGAGCCCGCCAGCCAAGCCTATCGGGTCGGAGGTGATAAATCTACCCGTTTCAGGCTGGTAGTAGCGGTGACGGTTGTAATGCAGACCGGTCTCGGCATCAAAATATTGCCCCTGAAAACGCAAGGGAGTGGCAACCTCGGCGATCTCTTCCCGCCACACATTGCCATAGGCGCGATAACGCACCTGCCAGGCGGTCGCCCCATTGTCGCGGGTCAGCGCCAGCGGGGTACCGAGGTGGTCAAGTTGATAATGGAATACCTCGGTATCCGTGCCTTCGCCTTCCAGCTGCACCAATGGCTTGAAGCTGCCCGGCTCATAGATAAAGCTGCGGTACTGATCATCGGTGCGACGTTTATCATCACCAAGCTGATAACTGTTTTCGGCAATCAGGTTGTTGGCCTGCCACAAGAATTCGGTGACCAGCTCGCCCTTTGTCCCACTCACCGTCTTGCGAATACGGCGGCCAAAGGCGTCGTAGTCATAACGGGCCGTGGTGCCATCCGGCAGCTCAGCCCTGATCAGTTGGTGCTGGCAGTCGTAGTGATAACGGGTAACCAGTGACTGGCCTTTGCCACGACGCTCGATGGCCAATCGACCAAATTCGTCGTACTCAAAATGGCGATCGCCACTCAACAGCAGCCGGTTACCCTGGGTGCGCGCCCCCTCAAACTGGCCACCCAGCGTCTGGCTCAACAGGTTGCCCGCCGGATCGTGCAGGAACCGCTCGGTCAGTTCACCACGCACCTCCAGCAAGCGGTCCAGCGGGTCGTAGCGGTAGTGCTGCTCCCCTTGCACACTGTCATTGATCTGCAGCAGATTGCCGGTGCGGTCATAACCGTAACGCCGCTCACGAGCAACCTGTTTGCCCCGTTGCAGTCGCAGCGCCGTCAGGCGCCCCTGCTCGTCATATTCGTATTGTTGGGTCAGCGCCCCCTGGCTGCGGCGCATCTCCAATCCACTAACCATCTGGTGGCGAGTCAGCTCAGCGCCGTTCAGATCAATCCCGCTTAGCTCCCCATTCAGATAGTGGTAAGCCAGCTTGTTGCCATCGGGCAACTGCCAGTGGGCCAACCGCCCCATGGCATCATGCTTGAAATAGCTGGAAGCCCAGCCCTGATGCTCGGCCAGCAGATTGCCTGCTGCATCGTATTCAAAGGTGAGTGGCCAGGCGCTATCATCCACCTGGGTCAACTGACCGTACTGGTCATAGCTGAACTGGATTTCACGGCCATCGGGCAAGGTTTTTTTAAGCAGCCGCCCCATGGAGTCTCGCTCATAACGGGTGACCAGCTCGGTCTCCTGCTTGCCGAACTCGGCCTTCTCGCTCAAATGGCCGTTGAGGTCGTAGCGGTAAGCGGTGGTGCGACCATCAAAGCCGGTTTCCCGCGCGACCAGGCCATTGGGGAAGTAGTGAATGCGGTGCTGCTCGCCATGCTCGTTCTCAATCTCGCTCAAGAAGAGCTTGGCATTGTCGTAGCGATACTTAAGCTCACTGCCGTCCGGGTTGATGCGGCGGCTTACCAGATGCAGGCCGGGGTGATATTCGTAGCGGGTCTCACGGCCCAGCTCATCCCACTCGGCCGTCACCTTGCCATAGGCGTTATATTCGAAGCGGCGGGAGCCACCACCAGGCAGATACACGGCTTGCAAGCGATCGGCCGCATTCCATTCATAGCGGGTAATCGCGCCACGCGGGTCGCGCCGTACAATCTGACGACCCCGCTCGTCATAGCGCCAGCGGGTCACGCCGCCGTTGGCACCCTTCTCCTCGATCAGCTGCCCAAGGCGGTTCCAGCCCAGTTCGATGCGGCTGCCATCGGGTTGCACCACGGTACTGAGCTTGCCTTGCGTGTTATAGCTGTAGCGAGTCTCCCGCCCCAGGGGATCCCGTCTTGCAATCACATCCCCTTGCTCGTTGCGTTCAAAACGCCACTCACGCTCCCCCTGCACCACCTTGCGAACCCGACCATCCCAATAGTGATAGGTGGTCTGACTGCCATCGGGCGCAATCTCGCACTCCAGCAAGCCCGCTTCGTCATAGTGGTAACGGGTTTCGCCCCCCAGTGCATCGCGGGCCAGCACTTTCTGACCCTTGTCGTTATAGACAAACTCGCTGACCGCGCCGTCGGGATCTTGCTGACGGATCAGTCGAGCGTTGCTGTCATGCTGGTACACCTCCTGACTGCCATCAGCATTGCTGACCGTCACTTCACCCTTGTCATCATCCCAGGTGTAACTGACATCAAAACGGGCCACATCACTCCAGTGGCGAACCGCGCGCGCCAGCTTTCCTTCCCGCTCCCATTCCCAGAAGAACCCTGCGCCGCCCGCCAGTCGGCGCTCCAGGATCACCCCATCGGAACGATAGCGGTAACGTTCGCACTCACCGGCCCCGTTTTCAGCCACCACCAGGTGCCCTGCATCGTCATAGTAATAACGTTGCAAGGTCGCTTCTGGCTGCCAGTTAATACCGTCAAAATGCTGTAATTCGACAGCGGTCAGATATGCCTTTTGATAGACAATGCGAAGAGCCAGACCGCCCTCGTTCTCAATCCAGCAGGGGCGCCCCTGCTCATCGGCACGGATAGTGAGCCGGTTGCCATAAAGGTCTGACATGGCCGTCAAACGGCCTGTCTTGCCATGCCAGGTGAAATGCAGGAAGGGCGATCCCGCCTTGGCTACTATTACCTCGTCAGGCTCATCCCCCAGATAAACGGCCGCCTCTGACAACTGGTTGGTGATCATGGGTCTGGCTGCCGAGGGCATCGGCAACTCGATGGCAAGAGACTCCTGATCCCACCAGGTCAGGCTATCTCCGTGACGTTCTAGCCGATGGGCCAGCGCATGACTCCACCCCGCCCCCATGCCACAGGAACGCTCAACAGCTGACGTGCGATAGAGGCGACCAAAGGTAAACGGCAGCATGCCCGGCAGATGGGCATCCTCCAGCGCCAGTAACTCCTCGCCGGTGACCATGGACACAGGGCAGTTGTTCTTGCAGGTTTTGGCTTCAGTCTGGCTGGCATGACCAGCGGCGTTGGTTGAGTGTCTGGAGGTGTCTGGTGTACTACCAACCTGCTTGATAGTGGTGCGCGACTTGTGCCTGCGGCTCTCTGCTGTCGCTTTTTCTACAAGCGTTGATGCTCCTCTGTCGATCAGCTGTAGATCTGCTTTTTTAAGCGGATTCAACGGCGCCCCACCCGTCACCAACACCGGCTTGGCTACATCGATATGAGCTACCAAATTGTGCTTTTTTGACATGGCGATTAATGTTGCCGCCAGCTTGGCCATCCGAGCCTGCTGCTTGGCCGCCCTGGTCATGGTGGTCGCCACTTTGGCACTATAGCGAACGGCTATTCCTGCACCGCCGGTCAAGACGATCCCAACCAGTACATCAAACAGTACAGTGACCACCGCCTGGGTACCAAACTCCACCAGCTCATCCGGGGGGAGCATCTTTAACCAGCTCACCAGTGCATTAACATAGAGATAGATCAACGCCTCATCTTGCAGCACCAACATGGCGCTCTCGATCTTCTCTGCTCCCGCTTGTGCCACATCGGCCGCATTTACCCCGAATTTCAGCAGTTTTTCGGCATTACCCATTGGATCAGCCAATAAATCATACAGACCGGTTAAATCGTCCCATACCGAGGCAAGCGCACGACCAATCCCACGCAACACTCCGGCGGCAACTGCAACGCCACCACCGCCATTACGTTGATAATTAACCCATGCAGGTTGATGGGTCGAGGCCCACTCGCGCTCCAACCAGGCAGCCAAATCAGCCTGCACCACCTGATATGATCTAAATAATCCATCAAAATCACTCTTCTTCACATTGGGATAGAAGGTCACCCTGTAGGATTCCCCTGGCTTGAGACTCCCAATTTCGGCCACCCCCTTGGCATCGAGCGAGCCCTTTCTTTCCTCTTTAGCAGGGACAAACTTTCCCTTTTCCATCTTCCCCGATTCCACTAGGTAGGGGGTATTACCGATAGGAATAAAGCGCACGGATTCAAACAGATGGACCAGCCGCAAAGTGCCACTCAACGGGCACTGCGTCACCACGGATTGCGCCTTCTTGCTGCTCGAAGACGCCTTTACCGTCTTGTCACCAACCTTGATGGTCTGCTCCATGTCCATACCGAGCATGTCGCCAAGAAAGAAACTCTCGGCATCCTTGCGGTACTCAGTCAGGGCATTGCGATAATCGGCGATCACCTGGGTGAAGACGGCCTGGCCGGCATTACTCATGCTTGAACCTCATTGAGCAGCGCCGCTTCCAGCGCTGGAAATAGATCGATATCAGGGGATGGGTAACGGGAAACGAAACGGGCAACTTTGCACCTGAGATTGGCCTCGGGGAAAGACCAGTAAAGCTGGCCATTCTCATCTGCCAGTTGTTGCATCAGGTTGTTGATAAGGGGACCTGTATCTTGCCCGGCCAACACGGCTGCAATTGCGGGAGGAAGTTCCCACCAGGGAAATGGACGCACAGCACAAGGCTCAGATGCCCCCCATGAAAATCCATAGCCCTGACACCACATCGCATCCAGTTGTGGCAACAGCCTTGTCATATCATCACCAAGCTGCGACACGATGGCAGACATATAGACGCCATCCCAATAGCGAAAGAACACTGCTTCACCCTGATGCCAGATCTGGGTCAGCCCCTGAAAATGGCCATAGAGGGTGCCAGCAGGTTGCGCTGTCGCCAGAATAAATCCCCAATCGCGAGCATCGGTCGTTTCAGCCCATTCGATAAAAGGACTCACCTTGTCCAGCTCGACCAGATAGGGCATCACGGGGAGCCAGTCGTAATAGGGGGTACCGAGATAGAGTCCGCGCGGTGTATGACGGCCATCAAGCTGGTAATAGTGCTGCAAAGGCGCCGCATCGCTGGCCCCTGCCAGTACGGCATAGAGTGGGCTGGTTTGCACGGCTACCCACTCAGCAAGCGACATTGCTTCAGATTTCACAGCCGCCCTCCTTGCACTTCTCACACTCCTCACAGAAAGGGGCGGCACTCTTCATGGTGGCCAGCTGGGCAGGACTGAGCGGCACCTTCGGCATGGGAGGAACTGACACACCATGAGGGCCGACAGGGGATTTACCCGCCCAACCTGAGCCAGACCCCGGGCCTCCCCCAGAGTTCATCTTGATCGTAGGGCCAACCAGTGTGACGCCACCACCATCCACCTTGATAAAGCAGCCGCCCACCTTGACGGTAATTTCAGATCCCGCCTCCAGCACCACCTTGGCGCCAGCCTTGACGTGCACCTCCTGCCCGGCCTGGGTGAGCCAACTTTGTCCCAGTTTTTGGTGCATAGAAGCATCCACCGTCAGCGAATAGTCAGCCTTGATCTGGTCGCGCTTCTCGCCTTCTACCGTCAGGTGGTCATTGGCCTTGATGCGGGTGACCCGCTCGTTGTCGATGTCACGATGCTCGTCATGCTTGATGTGCCACGCCGCATCGTTTTCAATCAGCACATTCAGGTCTTTCTGACCGTGGATATAAATCTCTTCCTGCCCCGCCTGGTCTTCAAAACGCAGCTCGTTGAAACCCTCGCCCTGGTGAGTTTCGGTGCGCAGCACGGTGCGAGTCTTGTTGGCTGGCAGCTCATACGGCGGCCGGTTGGTGGCGTGGTAGGTGCGACCGGTGACGATGGGCTGGTCGGGGTCACCTTCGAGGAATGAGACGATAACCTCATGGCCAATGCGCGGAATCGCCATCATGCCGTACTGGCCACCGGCCCAGCCCTGACTCACCCGCACCCAGCAGGAGCTCTGGTCGTTGGAGCTGCCGTAGCGGTCCCACGGGAACTGCAGCTTCACCCGGCCATGTTCGTCGCAGTAAATCTCCTCCCCATCGGGGCCGACCACTATCGCGATTTGCGGGCCGTCCACCATCGGCTTGTGAGGTGCCTCGGGGCTGCCGATGCGGGCGCGCCAGGTGGTGCTCACTTTCACTACACCAAATTCGTTGTGGTAGACGGTCGGGCCGCTGCCGCCCTCTTCTTCCAAGGCTTGTGGCTGCTCACCGGTGTGGCGGATATGAACGATTTGCCAGTCGCTGTTGAGGCTGCCATTGGGGTGTTCGGTGAGTGAAAAGTGCTGACCTGGCAAGAGCGCCGCGCTATTGGATTTGCCACTGCCGCTGACCGCATCGTTGCGCAGGGCATCGAGCCGGTGCTGGGCAAAGGCCTTGCCGCTCGGGTCCAGCTTGTAGCGGCCCGGGTAGTCGAAGTGCTGATAGGTATCGCGCTGGTGCTCGAGCTCTGCGCCCTGCTTTTTGTGGGAGAGGCCATAAGCTGGCGTCTTGAAGCTGTAGTCTTTCAGCTCCACATCCGAGGGGCGCACCGATTCGCGGTAGTGGAACTGGCGCACATAGGGACCTTGTTCCAGCGAGCGGTTGCCAAGGTTGAAGAAAAGCTCGGGGCCAGCGGTCAGGGCTGCCGCATCGTCGGCAAAGACGATACGGTGCTTGCCTGCTTCAAACTCGTGGAAGTAGAACAGCCCCTCTTCGGCGGCAAGGCGGTTGACAAAATCAAGGTCGGTCTCGCGGTACTGAACGCAATATTCCCGCTGGGCGTGCTCGTTCTTGAGCGCAAAGGCGTAATCGGTGATGCCGTGCTCTTGCAGCAGGATGCTGAGGATTTCGTCAGGCTTCTGCGCCTGAAAGATACGGGAGTTCTGGCGCAGCCCCAGTCGCCACAGGGCCGGTTTGACTTGCAGCTGATAGCGGGTGCGGCGAAAGCCACTGTCCCCTTGGGCAAACTCGCTCACTACCCCGCAGACCCGCCGTTGCTGCTCGCCGTTGTACCACACCAGCAGCTCACAGGGCTGGTCCAGCACGGCGCCAAAGTCGACATCGGGCTGGCTGCTGGCCACCTCCAGTTGCAGGTTGAACGGCCGGTTCAGCCCCTCATCCAGCTGGAAACTGGCCACCACAAAGGTGCTCTCGGGCAACGCCCCCACCTTGACCGTAAATTGTAATCCTGTGCTTTGCGCCATGACTCTGTTCCTTATCCTGCCTGTCCGCTACCGGAACCAATCACCACGCCACCGCAATCCACTGCCGTGCCGGTGACGGCGATGGGTTTGCCATTCACCAGCACAGAGCCAACACCACCGGCAATGGCACGTGGGTGCGGCGGGTTATTGGGCTTGTCATGGGGCGCCAGTGGATCACCTTGACGAGCCACAGGCTTGCCATCGAGGAACACGTCGGGACTGGCAGCTATCACCGGGGTCGGTGGGAAGCCATCGTGGTCGGTGCCGATGTCACCGAGCAGTGCGATAGCGGGGCACATAGTCATTCTCCATATGAGTGGGGAGACGCACAGACATCATCCCTCTGCCCCTGTGCCCGGTGGAACGCACCAGGCACAGGCGATTTTGATAAACAGCGAATAAACAGAACAGGCCGCAGCACAGGCTATGCCATTCAGCGCTGGCGAAATTAGCCAAATAAAATCAAATGGTTAACCTCTTTCGATAGATGACAGGCTTATCCATTCGCAAGAGATTGCGCAAACTGGGCAATCCCCCTGCCAAATATTGCATCCGCAGTGCAACCCTCTGGAATATGCGCAACTGGTTGCGCATAACAGAGCAATCAGCTACCGGATAGCCCCTGTTGCAGTTGGTAAAGCCGAATATTGAGTGCTTTCAGGTCACTCTCTATCCCTTTCAGCTCGGCAGCCGTAATAGGCTCCTGCGACGCTTTTCGCGCCTCCAGTTCGCTCAGGCGCAAGCTGAACGGAATCTCCTGCATCAGGTTCTTCTGTACTTCGTAGAGCTGAGACTTGAGGTAGGAAATCGTGACCGTCTTGCGCTGACGCTCCAGCTCCAGCAGCTGATCGATCAGGGCATCGACCCCGGCACGCGCCTCCAGATAGGTCGGAACCCGGTTGAGATCCCCCTGCTGGCCGGCCAGCGCGCTCTGCCACTGTTTGTCGAGGGCCTTGACCGCCAGCGAGTCGGGATAGAGCATCTGCAGCGAATTGCGCAGCCCTTCGCCATAACGGTACCAGTAGAGGGGAGAGGTCTGCTCAAGCCGATCCAGTTGGGCCTGATAACGCGACACCAGCTCGCTCTCCATCCCCTGCAGGGTCTGCTCCCCCAACACGATGCGCGCCTGGCGAATGTCGTCATAACTCAGGGCCTGCGGCAATGCTGCAGCGGGTTGTTGCAACCGTTGCGCCGCGATGACCTTCTCCTGCTGCTGATGTTGCCAGCCAAGCCATCCCATCATGGGCAAGGCGCAGGTGAGCAGGCCACAGCCAAACCAGAACCAGGCCGGCCGCTGTTTGCGGTGCTGCTCAATCTTGAGCACAGTCGGCTTCATCTGCCCCTTCTCGCGCCCCACCAGGATACTGCCCTGAGGCAGGTGCGGGGTTGCCCCGGCAGAGGCGCCGTGGTCGCTCTCCATGTCGGATTTGAAGAAGACCATCGGCGGGATCTGCAGCTCGTCCTTGAGGCCCGGCTCATCGGAGACGATGACAATCTCGGTCTCGTCAAACAGATGGGTGTACCCCTCGATAAAGTGCACCAGATTCTCGACCCGGGGGATGCGGCTCAAACCGGCGTTGTGCAACTTCTCGCTGATGAGTTGCAGTGCCCGCTCGCAGCGGTAGATCAACCGCTTGTCCTCGTGGCTGATCTGGTACTGGCGGATCACGTCGCTGATGCGGGCGATAAACCAGTCGAGCATCTCGATGCGGGCCCGCTCCTGATGCAACGGTGGCCAGAAACTCTCCCACTGGGTAACGATGAGGTTGGCGAGAAACTCGCACCCTTCGGTAAAGCCGCTCAGCCCCTGAATGCGGGAGCGCGCCAGAGTGAAGTAGATGGCGGTTTGCAGATCCACCCCGTGCTTTTCAAAAATTTGACTGGCAAGCTGATGGATCCTGACCCAATCCACCTCGGGGCGGGAGGCGTGGCTAAGCTTGTTGATCTCGGCGCGCAGCGCCTCGTACTCCGGCAACATTCTGGGGTCACGCCCCACTTTCAATGCCTGCTGGCCTTGTTGATTCTGTGACATATCGGATTCCAAAATGCGGGGGGGCATGACGCCCCCCAACATGATCAATAGAGGGATTCAGGCAAGCTGAACTGGCTGAACAGGCCGCCGGTGAAGGGGTTCTGGGCGCTGTCGGTATAGACCCGATAGGTCATGGCACCCTGATCCACCGGGAAGCGCACATCAAAGGTGGCCTCGTTGACCTGAGTCAGCTCCCCCTTGTCCATCAGGCGGAACATGGCCCAGGGACCGACAAAGCCCTCGCTGCGCGGTGAACGTTCGCGGGCAGCCGGTACCAGGGTGATCTTACTCTCGGCCCCGTCGCGCATGGTGTTTGGCCACACCAGCGGGATCTTGTTGCGACGGCCGTGGGCATACTCCAGCAACTGGCCATCCAGGTTGAGCACACTACGCCGCTTGTTGGCGGTGAGTTCGATGGGCTCGAGGGCAAATTGCACCTCCAGATTGCCCTGCTGGCTGAAGAAGATCTGGCGGATCCGCGCAGCGCGATCCAGCTGTTTGATCAGCTCCGCCTGAATGGGTGAACTCAGTTCTCCCTCCATCAAGCCCCCCTCCACCATGGGTTTCAGGTTGACCTGATAGAAGCTGTCCAGGGTGCCACCGGGGGCAAAGAAGCGCTCCATCTCGGAGAGCGGCACATCCTTGGCAGAACCCGGGTTGAACGGATAGCGATCCGCCAGTTGGCTGTTGAACGGTGCCAGCACCTTTGCCTGCCACTCCTGATTGAGGGATGACATCGCCAGATCAATCACCAGTTGCGAACTCTGATCCGCCAGTTGACCCACCCAGCGATTGAGCGGCTCGGGCAGACCACGAGCATATTGCTGCAATGCAAAGACCGGATCGGCGTACTTGTTGGTCAAACGCAGTTGCACCGCCTTGAGGGCTGACTGTCCCGGCTCGGTGGCATTGACGATCAGCTCCATATAGTGCTGCAGCTCAATCAGCTTCTGGTTCACTTCCGAAATGAGCGGCCCCTGTTCCCCACGGCCAGTCAAGACGCCATTGGTGGCCATAAAGGGGCGACCGATCCGGGCAGTGATCGCCTGCGCCGGATCTCCTTCCGCATCGGAGATCTTGCGAATACGGGTGTTGTCATCCAGCGCAGCGAGCACCCGCTGGAATGGCTGGTCGTTGCCGGTGATGGCCGAGAGCACATCGAGCGCCTGCTCGGGGCTGGCAAGGGTCTGCACATCCAGATTGGTC
Organism: Aeromonas sp. 159; assembly: GCF_963862045.1. Classification (NCBI taxonomy): domain Bacteria; kingdom Pseudomonadati; phylum Pseudomonadota; class Gammaproteobacteria; order Aeromonadales; family Aeromonadaceae; genus Aeromonas; species Aeromonas sp. 159. The sequence goes on from NZ_CAWLMI010000008.1 coordinate 39,655, forward strand.
AGCAATTTTTGCCACTGGTTGACGTAATCGGTGACATAGCGATCGTTGACCTGACGGGTGATCTCCTTGCGATCGGCCTCGCTCAACTGGCTCAGCTTGCGCTGGCCCAGCACCCAGGCATCCATGGCGGTGAGATCGATCAGCGCCTTGTCCTGTTTGAGGAAGAAATCACTGAACCCGGGCCAGGTCAGCAAACGCGGCACCTGACCAGCACTCTCGTTGCGCAGGGCAAACACGGTATCGAAGGTGGGGCCCACCTCGTCACGGACATTGAGATCCGGCGGCAACACATCACCCGCCTTCACCACCAGATTCTGATAGACCCGCTGATACATGGGCAATTTGCCCAGTTCACGCTGGGCGCCATACACCGGCTCCTTGAATGGCACAAATGCCGTGATGGCGGCCTGATCCCGAGCGGCACGAGCACCATGCCAGTCGGTGTGATCGAGGGCATAGTCAAGATGCCCCATCAACTGCTCCTGCACCGCCCCCTGCCCCGGGAACGCTTTCTGCCAGCGGCTGGCCATGTACTGCTCCACCAGCTCCTTGTTGCGACCGGAGGCATCATCGAGCATCCGCATCACCCGCAGGATGGAGAGCTTCTCCTCGCTGCCAGCCGGTGCCCGGTTGAGATCCTCCAGCAGTCCCTGCATCTGGGCAGGCAGGAAACGCAGTCCCAGCAGTTGCAGATAGGAGCCTTCCACATAGGGGCCAATCTCATCCCCCTGATAGAGACCAAGGTCTGCCACCAGCGGCATCCGTTCGCGGTAGTTGCCAAAAGAGAGGGTTGCCTCGCGAATAAGGTTGAGACGTGGCAACTGGCTGACACCGAAGGCATGTTCATCAGCGACCTCGTTGGTCTCGGTGAACGCTTGCGCCTTGGTCAGTACATTGCGCCCCGCCTCCTCGTTGACCCGGTAGAAGTAGTGCCAGCCACCGATCAGGGCAGCAGAGAAGAGCGACAGGCAACTCAGGCCAATGGCCATCCGGCGACGACGATAGAGGGTATGCAGCCGGTTTTCTCCGGCCAGATGGGCCTCGGGAAAGATGATCGAAGAGAACAACTTGCGCACAAAATAGGTGTTGGACTCCCCGCGCAGGGCGGAGTGAATAGGCTCGGGCAAGCTGTAACGCCGGGAAGCGGCCTGAGCAAAGGCATCGAACGGGACACCTTGCTGATAAACGGAGCTGATATAGACGCCGCGCACCAGCAGTGGTTTGCTTTCTTCAATGGTCAGGGTTTCATCGAGCAGGCTGGTCACATAATCCTTGAGACCCGCCAATTGACGGACAAACGAGAAGAGGGCGTTGCGCTGGGCTGCATCGAGCCGAGCCAGCATCATCTCCGGCAGATTGCGGTTGAGATTGTCGACCCACTGATCCCAGAACAGCGCCAGATCCTGCTGCCAGGATTTGCCCTGACTGCTGCCGGGGTTGAAGGTTACCCCCAGCACGGCGTCACGTGCTTCTTTATCCAGCTGCTCATAGACCACATCAAAGCCGCGCAGCATATCGAGTTTGGTGAAGGTGACATAGAGTGGCAGCCGGGTATTCATGGTGGCCGACACCTCTTGCAACCGGGCACGCATCAGCTGGGCATACGCCTTGCGCTCGGCCACGCTGGCCGCGGACAGCCATGCCAAATCAACGGTCAATACCAGACCATTGAGGGGCTGACGACGACGGTGCTCGTTGAGCCAGTTGAGTAGATGCAACCAGAGCCGCTCATGCTTGCGAGCTTGCGGATCCAGCTCGGGCTCGGCTTGTGACAACAGCGCGCCGGCCGGATCCAGCATCACGGCTTGCTCCCCCAGCCAGCAATCGACCAGCTGGCCTTGCGCCACGTCCCGCAGTTCGGTATCGAGTCTGGGATTGAGCTTGTTGGCCGGATTGGCACGGTGGATCAGGCTGCTCTTGCCGCTGCCGGGCAGACCCAGCACCAGATACCAGGGCATGGCGTAGAGCGCCCCCTTGCCAAGGTGTTCATTCAAGGCTTGCAACCAACGATTGAGGAACTGCGCCTGTTTGTCGATGAGCCCTTTGACCGGATCTTGTTCCAGCAGCACCTCATGCTGGCGCTCGGCCTTGAGCTGCTTCATCTTGCGCCATACCCGCCAGGAGAGTACCCCCAGCAGCAACCAGAGCCAGAGCAGGGTAAACACCACCCGCCCCCACAAGGGCTCGAATGGCTTGGCATCACGGATCTCGATGCGAGGCCCCAGCCACCACACCAGGATCAGGGCGACAACCCACAGCACCACACCGAGCAGGGGCCAGGAGGGTTTCAGTTTCGGCAGCTGTTGCCGCAGAAAGGTAAAGATGGTTTTGAACATAAAATGTGATCCAACTCCGACTCAATGACTCATTTCGGCACTTATTTCGGCAAATGGGTGGCATAGGGGGCCAGGCGGCTGACCAACCCGGGCTCCCACTGCGACAACCCAAGGCGATCTGCCTCTTGCCACAAGTGTTGATATTGCTGGCGCGCAAGCGCCTCCATGCCTTCCTGCTCCAACAACTCCGCCTGCACCAGCAAGGCATGGAAGCGGGCTCTTGGCTCTTTCATCTGTGCCATCCGCTCATCAAGCAAGGCGAGCGCGGCGGCAATCCCCTGCTCCCCATGACGCAAGGCGACCTCCTCGGCCAGCTCGGCCTGTCCGCTGCCGCCCCCACTGCTCTTGGCAGGCTGCAACCAGCGGCTGCACTCGGGGGAGAGAAACGGGGAACCATCGCTGAAGGTGAGATCCCGCAGCGCTGGCAGGCGCTGCAAAAACGCATCCAGCTCCGCCATGATCGCCTGCGCCACCGCGCCATATCCCAGCTTCTGGGCCACCTCGGCCGAGAGCCTGTGCCCCTCGAACCAGTAAGGGGCCAGCGTCAGGCTCTGCTCGATGCGCTGCCAAAGCGCCAGATCTGGCGTGCCCATGGCTGCGCGATACTCATCCACCATGTCAACCGACATGGGCGCAAGCTGGGTCTTGTTGCCCTGCGCAGTCATGGGAGGTGTCGTGATACCGGCCCAGATGGCGTGACGACGCAGCCGATAGCCGATAGCCACCTCTGGCTGGCGCTCAATCAGCAGCTCCGCCACCTTGAGCTGGGTCTGTCGCCATGCCCGATCGTTGGAGCTGTCAATCTCGACCCCGGAGCCCTTGCTGCTGCCACTGAGCACCATGGTGCCCGCCATCCCGCTCGCACTGGCTGTGGCTGCAGCAGCGCTGCTTGCAGGTTGACCTCCGGCATCTGCCTGGGCTTGGGCAACCTGCTGTCGCTGAGCCCGCTTCAACCCCATCACCAGAGGATCCAGCAGTTCTCCCTTGTCAGGGCACTGGGCCAGCCAGACGGCCTCCAGCTGTTCTGCCTGCGCCAGCAACTGCGCCAGTTCCGCCGCCGAGGCGCTCTCGCTCACCCTCGGCAGGGCCCCCTCGAAACGCTTGATGATCTGCACCATCAATCGCTGCTTCTGGGTCGCATTCCCGGGCCAGGCCAACAGCCAGTAAGCCTTGATCCAGGCTTCCAGCAAGCTCAGCGCAGCCCCCATCGGGGTCGCCTTGGCGGGGTGCTGCAGGCAGCGCAACAGCTGTGCCAGCACCCGCATATCCTTGGTGCGGCTCTCCAGCAACCCCAGACAGGCTTCGGCGACCGCATTGAGATCGACCTGGCTGTGGGCAAGGGAGCCCAACTTGACCAGCTCGGTCTCCACATAGTCCCAGCGAGGCTCATCGGCCAGCACGGCCCCTTTGATCTGTGCATCCGGCAAGCTGGTGAGCAGACGGCTACACCAGGGGTGTTGATAGCTCATCTTCCCCCCCTACCAGCGACACTGTTGGCGCACCGGTATCAGCGCCTCTTTCAGGCCGCTGAGATCGACCCGCAGCAAGGCGCCGTTGGCCGCCTGAACCTGCAATTCACGATAACCGATCCAGCGTTTTAGCTCCTCGATGGCGGGCAGACCGCGGCCATATTCGAGCAACCATCCCTGATCCCGGATAAACCAGCTCTGACTGCTACGAGTCGCTTGTCCATCCAGCGCAACCGCGACACTCTCCCCGCGCCACGGCGCATCCAGCCGCAAGCGAATATGGGTGATGCTGTTGACACAACCTATCGCCAGGGTGGCACCGCGCAGGGCCGGACGGGTCAATACCGCCGTGCCGCTCTCCTCATCCTGTCGCAACAGGAAGGGTGAGCTATCCGGCACACGGGCCAACTCCTGATCCGCTATCGCCAGCCAGGCCGGAGACTTGGTGCTCTCCTTGCTGCCTGATGGCGTCGCCTCATTACCAAGGGCGTCATAGCAGGCGAGCCGGATCAGAGGGGATGGCTCACGACGACACGCTTGCCACGCCGCCATATCGAGGGGAGGCACCGCATTGCCGGTCGCCAGCAGCAGGGGCAACAAACCCATGATGCTCATCAGTTCACCTCCAGTTTCTGGCACTTGTGATCCAGGGTGCGCTTGGGAATATTGAGGCTCTCGGCCACCAGCATGCGATTGCCCTGAAAGTAGCGCAGGCGAGCTTCAATCACCGATGCCTCGTACTGCTGCATGGCCCGGCGCAGATCGCGGATATGGTTGTAATCGTCCAGCGCATCGGGCAGCTCGGCACAGACCCGATCCCGCAGTTCCGGCGGCAAGGCGCCAAGCCCCACCTCTTCACCGTGACGAGTGTGAGCACAGGCCACCTCCAGCAGATTGCGCAGTTCGCGCACGTTGCCGGGGAAGTCGTAACTTTGCAGTTGCTTGAGAAACTTGCGCTGCAAGCCAGCCAGTCCCTTGTCATCCTGCGCGGCAAACTGGGCCATGAAGTGCTGACAGAGCAGCGGCACATCCTCGATATGTTCGCGCAAGGGGGCGATCAGCAGCAGACACTGGCAGAGACGGTGGTAGAGGTCGGCACGGAACCGCCCCTCCTCCACATGGCGGGTAAGCGGCTGATGAGTGGCCGCGATGAGGCGAAAATCGGAGTGATACTCCTGCTCTGCCCCAAGCGGCCGGTAGCTGCGGGTCTCCAGCACCCGTAGCAGCTTGGCCTGCATGGCGGCGGGCATATCGCCCACTTCGTCGAGAAACAGGGTGCCACCATTGGCCTGCGCCACCAGCCCGGTCTTGTTGGAGAGGGCGCCGGAGAAGGCCCCTTTCTGATAACCGAACAGCTCGCTCTCAATGAGATTCTCCGGGATGGCGGCACAGTTGATGGCGACGAACGGCTTGGCGGCGCGCTCGGAGCACTGGTGCACCAAGCGGGCGACCACCTCCTTGCCACTGCCGGTCTCCCCCTGAATAAGCACGGTCAGCTTGTGCTGGCCCGCCTGGGCGATCTGCTCGCGCAAGCCGCGGATCACCGCCGACTGGCCAACCAGCTGATCCCCGAGCAACTTCTCGTGTTGGCGCTGACGCTCCCCCTCGCCCTTGATCTGACGCAGGGAGTCGCGCAGCACGTTCTGATCCCGGCGACTACGCCCCAGATCGCGGATCAGAGTGAGCTGGTTGCAAAAGACCTGCGCCAGACTGGCCAGCTCGGGACGAGCCGCCCACTCCTGCAACACATCTCCACTGTCCATCATCGCCAGCACGGCAAACGGCTTGCCGTTGCCATCATTGAGCGGAAAGGCGTGCAGACCGCACTGCTGGCCAAGGTTGGCCAGCAGTGCGCGAAAACCGGCGTGCTCAATGCGGGCACCGCCATGGAGGGAATCCCAGGTGCGGGATTGCGCCTTGTGCAGCACATAGGCGAGTGGATGAGAGAAATCATCTACCGCCAGCGCCAGCGCAACCTCCTGCCCCTTGACCCACCCTTTGCACTCCAGCTGGCGGCCGCTCACGTCCAGCATGCCAAGCAGCAGTCCTTTGGGCTGGAAGCTGGCATGGAGGGTCGAACTCCACCAGTGGCAGAGATGTTGTTCATCCCGTTGCGAGGTGAGCGCGAGGGCGAATGCGAGGGCTTGCTCCATGGTCAGCCCTCCACCTCGGCCACAAACTGGTGATCGGCCACCGAGAAGCGTACCCGGTTGATGGGCTCACCGGCCGAGAGGCGCTGCAACAGTTGCAGGGAAACCGGCGGCAGCAGGGCACCGTCGATGACGGACTCCAGCATCCGCGCGCCGTTCTCGCTGCGGTTGGCCCGCAGCAGGATCTCCTCGGCTACCTCGCTCTCCAGCACCACATCGGCACCAAAACGCTCCTTGAGCAGCTTGACCAGCCGATTGAGTTTGCCACCGACGATCTGCACCAAGGTGTCGTGACCGAGCGGCAGGTAGGGGATCACCTCCATCCGCGCCAGCAGGGCCGGCTTGAAGAAGGCGGCCAGCTCAGGGTAGAGCGCATCCAGCAGGTCATCAGGCTGCTCGGCATGATCAACGATGGTCTGGAAACCAAGGTTGGAGGTGAGGAAGAAGACCACGTTCTTGCAGTCGATGATCCGCCCTTCCCCATCGGCCAGCTCGCCCTTGTCGAACGCCTGATAGAATAGGTTGAGCACGTCAGGATGGGCTTTTTCCACCTCATCCAGCAGCACCACCGAGTAGGGTTTCTGGCGAATGGCTTCGGTCAGCACGCCCCCCTCGCCAAAGCCGACATAGCCGGGAGGCGAACCGATCAGACGGGAGACTGTGTGCTTCTCCTGATACTCGGACATGTTGATGGTGGTGAGATACTGGCGACCGCCAAACATCAGCTCGGCAATCTGCAATACGGTTTCGGTCTTGCCGACCCCGCTTGGCCCCACCAGCAGGAAGGCACCCAGCGGACGGCCTGGACGACGCAAATCGGCGCGTGCGGTCAGCAGGTGTTTGTGCAAATGGGCCACCGCCACATCCTGCCCCTTGATGAGCTCGCCAAGGTACTCCGGCAGACGGGTCACCACATCGAGCTCCCCTTGGGAGATGCGATTAAGCGGCACCCCGGTCCACTCGGCGATCACCGCTGCGACCTGAGTCTTGTCGACATGGGCGGAAACCAGCACCTCACCCTGTTGCAGCTCGGCCAGCTCGCGCTCGAGCCCGGCCAGTTGCTCGGCAGCCGCTTGCGGATCGAGCGGCGCATCGGCCAGATCCAGCGCTTCTCTGGCCAGCATCTCATCCTGCTGATCGGCCAGCAGGGCGGCACGCAGCTCGACAATCCGATGCACCAATCCCTGCTGTTGCTGCCACTGGGCTTCCTGCTCACGCAGGGTGTCACGGCAGGTCTGCTGGGCCGCTTTCAGTTCTATGAGTCGCTCATCGTTGTCACCCAGACCGATCAGGCTCTGGCGTTCCAGCTGACGGATCTCCAGCTCACGCTGGCGCAGTTCGTTTTGCAAATGGCTGACCGCGCGCGGTGGCGTGGTGAGGTTGATGGCCACCCGGGCACAGGCGGTATCGAGTACGTCGATCGCCTTGTCCGGCAGCTGACGGCCGGAAATGTAACGGGCAGAGAGCTGGGCGGCGGCTTGCAGCGCTTCCTCATCGATCAGCACCCCGTGGGCCTTTTCGTAGATGCTGCGCAGACCGCGCAGGATCACGGTGGCTTCAGCTGCATTAGGCTCACCCACTTTCACCAGCTGGAAGCGGCGCGACAGGGCGGCATCTTTTTCCACGTATTTCTTGTACTCACCCCAGGTGGTGGCGGCGATGGTGCGCAGTTCGCCACGGGCCAGCGCGGGTTTGATGAGGTTGGAGACATCAAGCCCGCCCGCCTGATTGCCCGCCCCGATCAGGGTGTGGGCCTCATCGATAAAGAGGATGACAGGTCGCACGGCGTCCTTGACCTCCTGCATCACCCCCTTGAAACGCTTCTCGAACTCCCCCTTGACCGAGGCTCCGGCCTGCATGGCGCCAAGATCCAGGGTCATCAGCTCCACATCGCGCAATTTTTCCGGCACCTGGCCTGCGACAATGCGCAGCGCCAACCCTTCGATCAGCGCGCTCTTGCCGACACCGGCCTCCCCCACCACAATGGGGTTGTTTTTGCGGCGACGGGAGAGGATGTCGATCATCAGATCGATCTCGTGATCCCGGCAGAGTACCGGATCCAGGGTTCCCTGACGGGCCTGTTCGGTGACGTTGACAGTAAAGCGGGCCAGCAGGCTGGCATCGGCGGGCAGCGCGGCCTGAGTCGAAGTGCCGTTAGCAGAAACAGTCACTTGGGTCTCGGCAGACTCTTTCACCCACTCGTCGAACTGCTGGCGCAGCAGTTCGCGATTGATGTTGGCAAGCAAACGGGTCACCGAGCCCGGCAGGTAACGCTGGGGAGTCATCAGCAGCACCAGCAGCATGACGCCGCTGCGCAGTTGGCCATGTTGCAGCTCGGCAGAGGCGAGCAGCCAGCTGTCTTGCAGCCACTCCACCAATAGCGGCGAGAAGGAGGGATAACCCTGACCATAACCGTTATCGGCCGCCGAGGGTTGCAGCAGGCTCTTTAACTCTTCAACCTCAACTTCGGCCCGTTTGAGGATCTGACGCACATCGCTGAGGGGGGTCTCCAGCATCTTGAGCAGCAGGTGCTCGATGCGGATCTCGGCGCCCTGATGATTGACACAGAGGGCCGCAGCCTCCTCCAGCATGTGACGGCAGATGGGGTTGAGTCTTTCCACCAGTACCGGTAGCTCTATACGAATCAAGGCGTGCTCTCCTTAAGTATTTATTTTAATAATTCGCCCAGTTGACGCAGTACGTCCTGGGTCTGGTTATTGAGTTGGTGGTGATAGAGGCCAAAGATGATGGCCAGGATCAGCGCGCCGCCCATAAACAGGGTGCGCAGGGAGACTTGCTTGCGCAGCTGGTAGCGAGATGCCTGCTGCCCGAGGTCGAGATGAAACACGCTGGGTGCCTCACCACCACGTTCGAGTGACAGCTGCTTGTGCAGTTGCTTGACGATCCGTTCAAACTCGTCACGGCCCTGGCTCATCACCTTGTAGCGCCCCTCAAAACCAAGGCACAGGCAGAGATAGATGAACTCCAGAATGTCGCGATAGCGCACCGGATCTTCCTGCAGACGCGACAGCAGCACGAACACCTTCTCGCCCCCCCAGGTCTCGTTGTGAAACCTGGCCAGCAGGGAGTGTTGGGACCATTCGCTCTGGCTGCCCCAATCGCGCCCCATCACCGCCTCATCGATAAAAGTACAGAGGATGTAGCGAAACGAGAGGACGACGCCGTTCTCGTAACCCTGCGCCATCAACTCCTGCTCGATGGCCTGGATCTCGGTCACCACCCGTTGATAAAGCTCGGGCACCCGGTCGTAGCGCGACAACAGACGCACCCGCTGTACCAGCCCCAATAGCGGGGTCACCGCATCGATCATCGGGTTGATGCTCTGGCCACGCAGGCGGAACCAGTAGTCCGAATCCATGTCCAGCTGCTCGGCGTGATCGAACAGCAGGTCGCTCAGTTGCTCGTTGTTGATAATGTCCGTGGTCATCTCTGCTTGTTTCCTTGATGCGATCACTGGCTACGGATGGCCCAGAGCTGCATGTCGAGCTCGGGGAAATCACCGGCGATGTGGAAGGCGAGCGTGTTGCTGACCGCCAGCATCTGCCAGGCAGGGCTCTGACGGTCGAGCTGGAAGTAGCTGTAACCGGCGTGATAGGGCAACTGGCGCGGCGCCACCGGCAGCGGCAACAGCGGGATACCGGGCAGCTGCAGGCTGATGAGTTCGCGGATCTTGTCGCTCGACGCCACCTTGGTCTGCTGCAGCAACTGTTTGCGCAGCTGCTCCTGCGGCATGCGGGCACGCACTGCCAGCACGAAGTCGGCGCTTTGCATCAACTCGCTCTCGTTGACCATGGCCACCATAACGCCGTACTGGTGCTTGCGCAGCTGGATGGAGACGGCACGTGGCGACAGCACGGTACTGAGCGCCTGACGCAGGGCCAACATCACCTGCTCGAAGCTCACCTGCTGATCGTCATGACGATAGGCGGGGAACTCGGGGGGCAGACGGGACTCGTCGGTAAAGGTCATCAACTCGCCACAAAGCTGCACCAGTGCCTCGTGCAACCGCTCGGGGTGCAGGGTGCCAAGACGCGCCAGATGGGAGAGCTGGGGCTGAGCCCGGTTGAGCAGTTGCAGCATCATGAACTCGGCCACATCGGCCACCCCCTGCTGTCCCGGCGCAGCGATGCGCTGGGAGAGGCTGCGAGCCCGCTCGGCCACGAGGCCAGCCGATTCGCCGAGGAAGCGCTTGAGGGTCGGAATGGCAGAGACACTGATACTGCAAGGCATGAAGTTGGGATCCAGCACCAGACCGCCATCCGGGCGCTTGTCCAGAATGCGGGCGATGGCGAGGGACGCATAGGCGCTGCGATCTTCCCGCTCCAGCATCAACCGCAAGCTGACCCGACCCACTTCGAGGGAAACCACGTCGCCCCCTTCGCTGTGCAGATCCCGCACATCGTGGCGATGGGCCTGCAGCCGGGTGGCGACCTGACCGCCCTGATTGACCTCGTTGACCCCGCTCACCGAGAGCGGCAGCGCCAGATAGACCTTCTGGTTGGCCACCGAGGCATCGGTGATCTCCAGCGGGGTCGGCAGCACATCATCGTTCGGAATGTTGAAGACGGTGCCGTCCGGCAGGATACCGGTGGCCCCCACCAGCGCGATGCGGCCAAAGCCGAGGTAATCCTCGTTGATGGCAAGCGACTGCAACCCGTAGAAATAGTCGGACAGCGCGCTCAAACGCGCGTGCAGCGCGTAATCTGAATGTCTCTGTTGTTGCTGGAAGTGCTGGGGCTTGATAAAGAGCCCTTCACGCCAGATAACCCGATTTCGACTCGACATGATTATTCTTCTTCTTTTTGTAGTTCCACTTCATCCAGGCGCAGGTGCACCAGGATTTGATAGGCCGTTCCCTTGCTCTTGACCTTGATGACCTTGCGCCACTCGGCGCTGTCCGGATCGGCGTACCGAGCAATCACGCCGATGTAACGGGTCTTCTCGTCAAGCTTGACGGGGGGCAGGTATTTGAACTGGCCGGGCAGCAGGGTGTAGTCCTGATGATCCAGGTAGTTCTTGCCAAGGGCCTTCTCTACATCCGCCGTCACCTGGTCATAGTCCGTAGCGAGCAGCTTGGAATCTTCAGCCAGCAGCACCACCTGAAACTCGATGGGTGCCGCCTCCCCGCTCTCGTTGGGGTTGACATCAGGCTCTGCCAACAGGCTGAGCCCCAGGGTGGAGGGCTGGTCATCGTTGCTCCCCACCTGGATATCCGGGTTCATGGCCACATCGGCCATCTTGCCCATGGTGGTACAACCGGCCAGGGCCAGCAGACAGGCCCCAAACCACAGTGCACGTATCATCAAATAAGTCCCTGTTGCTGACGCACGGCCTGGTCATACGCCTGGGCGTAGACCTGATGGAACAGCTTGTCGAACCCCTGCTGACGAGCAGAGGTGAGTTCGCGGTAGTAGTGCTGGTACATGTTCCAGGCCCAGCCTTCATCGGCCACACCCGGGGTACCGGTACGACGGTAGTGCTCGAAACGACCGAGCAACGCCTCGGGCGAGAAGGCTTGCAGGATGCTGTCGAGCGCAGCGCCAATAGCCTGCTGGTTCGCCACGTGGTGAATGCGTACATTGCGCAGACTCTCGGCTACTGCAGCAGGCGCGGTCAGGTGCACCGGGCTCTTCTGCTCGGCAAACATCACTGCCAGGGTCTCGTCATAATCGAGACCAAGACGCAGCGGGTTGTCCTCGATGGGGCGCAGGTGCTTGTCTGCCAGCGCCGCCTGATCGCTTTGCAGTTGCAGCAACCCCTCCACCATGGCACGCACTGTCTTGCCCATCTCTTCGAGCATGTCGTGGGCTTGCTGGGTGTCTTGCAGCTGCAACGGCTGGCCAAGACCACGCATCAGCGGAGTCAGGGCGACGTGATCAACGCCCTCCAGTGGCTGGAAGTCGGGGTGGTTCTCGATGGTGGGCATATCCAGAAATTCTTGGTTCATGGTGTTCTCGACGGCTGAAAATGGAGCGAGGGATACGGTGTCCATATCCGGTTGAAACTGCGGTTGAGCCTGCAGGCGAGCATCTACCAACGGACTCGGGGCCGCACGCTCCTGTTGCAATGCCAGCAGGGGGTCGACCCCCAGGTCCTGTGGATCATCCAGGGTCTGGGTGTGGTGAGGACCGCTGGCCAGCCACTCATCAAGCTGCTCGGTCGGACGGTTGCCCAGCACCTGCTGCAAACTCTGCTCGGGGGAGATGGCACCGAGATAGGCTCTCAGGCGAAAAGGGCCGACAATCAGCTCGTCACCCTGCTCGAGGTTGACCTTGCGAGCCCGCCCGATGGGCGAGGTGGCACCATTGATGTAGGTCTGGCCGCTGAGATCGCACAGGCAGAAACGACCGTCATTGAGCTCGACGCGGGCATGGGCTGGCATCACCGCCCCCAACCTGTCTCGCAGTTGCCAGTCATCCTGTTCGGAGGAGCCCAATGTTCCCCCCATCTCGTCGAAGCGATATTGCACCTGCTGGCTGCCGTCGAGCTGCTCGCTGTTAAGCACCACCAAAGATAGTTGCTGGTTAAAGTCGTCCACATTCACTCCTGCACGTATTCCTACACTGAATTTCTGTGCTTATTCCTGTACACAGATTGTCACGAACGGGTCACTCGGCGGTTGGCCGAGAAAGGTACTCCACCCCAGACGGGCACTCTGCTCCTCCCCCAATCTCAGCCCCTTGGCCTGCTCCTGGCCGAAGCCAAGCCGCAGATCCCAAGCCAGCTGATCGCGCAAGATGAAGGAGACAAAGGTCACCAGGGCGTGGAAATGCTCCCCGTTCGGGAGAAATCCGAGAAACTGGCTAAAACTCAGATCATTGATTTTCAATAAAAACTTGCCGGCACAATCATTAACCTTGTCACCGATGACGAAGTCGTGCCCCAAAGTGGCGCAAGCACCGCCCAAGCGGTTTTGCTGCTCCGGATGGATCGGCACCTTGCGCCACTGCCAGGCACTCACTTTCACATCCGCCAGATCGAAGCAGTGGGCCACGAGACCGGCAACCACCTCGGGAGAACGGCTGGGGCTGGCCAGCATGCCTGCATAGGAGAGCATCTTGGCGCGGTTGACCGGCAAACTCTGACAGACGGCATCGTTGCCAAGCCCCACCAACGCAAACATCAGACGGGAGAACCCATCCTCACCGTCATCCTGAAAACGGACGTGGTAGCGATACTTGCGCCAGATCCGGTGCAGCAGGGTCAGCAGGCGGTGGTGGAAGAAATCCAGGAAAAGACCGAGCTTCTGTTCCCCCTGGGCGTACTCCCACGCCAGCGAGTCGAGGTAATACCCCGGCATCGGCGACTGGCTGCCGTGCAGACCCAGAAAGGCCACTTCCAGCTCGTGGCGCCCCTTCTCGTCGCGGCCAATTTGCAGCACGTCGCTGGTGGGAAATCCCAGCGATGCTGTCGCCTTGAAACGAATATTTTCGTCACTCGGCAGGTGGTCGAGACCACGCTCCTGATCGGCACCGTCCAGCCTGTTGAGCAGCTCAACCAGCTGGAAGAAATTGAAACGGGGCGCCTCGTTGGCGGCACTCACATCAGGGAGTGCTGACCGATCTGGACTGGCCACTGATAGCGCTCCTTGTTATCGAGATTGACCACTTCAAGCAGGTGGAAAGCGTTGACGCTGGCATAGAGCGAGAAGAAGTGGGCCAGCACGGTGCTGAAGAGATAAAGCTCCCCTTCGCTGCCAAAGGCGGACTGGCGGATGGAGAGCACCGACTTGAGCCCCCGCACCGGCATGCCGCGCACCAGCCTGTCCACAGGCTTGGTCTCGATCTCCTCGATCCCCGCCAGCCGCTTGCGCGACGCCTGCTCTGCCTGCTTGTCGTGTAAAGCGGGAAAGTCATAGGTACGCAGCACCTGCACCAGGGCATCCCGGCGCAGCAGAGAGACATAGTTGAGTGACAGGTTGGAAATCAGGGTCCAATGCAGGCTGCCATCCAGTGCCGGACGCAGCGGCCGGGTCGGCCGGATCAGGTTGCGGAAGGTAGCAAACGACGGTGAACTGCCGGTCGGCACGCAGATACTGCCCACCTTGAGGCGGGCAGCGCGGGAGCGGTTGGTGCAGGTGAGCGTAACCGAGATGGATTCATCCAGATCGACCGTAGTGGTTTCATCCCCCCGCACAAACGACAGACTGTGCTCGAAGCCATCACCACTCACCGACTCCCTGACCCGCACCCGGTAATAGAGCGCCAGCCGCTGTTTGGCCCGCTCAATCTGATGCTGAAAACTTTCGAACGGCTGATAAATGCGTGGCGTACCGCGGGAGCGGCCCATATTGCCCTCAACCCAGCCTTCAACCTGATCCACCGAGAAAATTTCGAAACTGTCGGCATAGCGATAGCTCGCCTTGAGCGGGTATTCCGCCTGACGGCCGTTGAGATTGACCGGCTCGCTGTCGTGCTGGAACAGATTGATAGCCGGCACGCAGTTGAGCATGAAAGAGTCGGGACGGATCTTGAGTTCCGCTGGCAAGGGCCGGTCGAAACAGAAATGGATTTTGAATTCACTCACCGGCAGCGGCTGTTTGGGCCACTCACCACCGGAGAGTTCGAAGAAGAGAAAGCTCTCCGGAAAGCAGAAATACTCCTGCAGGATCCGGTAACCGGAGTAAACGTTGTTCGGATAGGGCAACAGCGCATCGTCGCGCTCGAAGCCGACCGATTTGAGAGCCTTGGCCTCCTGACGAAAGCGCTTGCCGTCGATCTCCAGCTCGATATGGGAGAGCTGGTTGGAGAGCCAGAAGTAGAGCTCATACGCGGTGTAGCTGTCGCCCCCCAGGAAGAAGCGCAGCTTGTCCAGCTGCAATTCGCTAAGCGGCAGGGGGGCATGCAGCGCAATATCGAGCGAGATAGTAGAGAGATCGTTGCCACTTTGCGCCGTTATCTGACGCATTTCGGCCGGATAGACCCAGGCATCGTGACAGGTCTGAAAATGGCAGGTCACGTCGTCGATTGGCAAACTGTCCAGCTGGCAACCCTGCCTGACCAGTGCCGGTTGGGCAATGGCACCCGGAATGACCGAAAACTGCATGATGGTCATGCTGGGGACGGGGCGCAGATAGTTCGGCCAGAGCATATTGAGCAGACCGTGGGTCAGCTCGGGGAACTCGTCCTCGATTTTGGCGCGCAGGTTGCCCGTAAGAAACGCAAAGCCTTCCAGCAGGCGTTCCACATCAGGGTCGGTATTCTGCTCCGACAAAAAACGGGTGAGTTCGGGATAGCTATCGGCAAATTCGCGCCCTTGCAGGCGCAAAAAAGCCAACTCATCCCTGAAGTAATGTTCCAGCGACATTGATCAGACCATGCGGTAGTGACGGTGACTGTCCATATGGACGTTGAACGAGGTAACTTGCTCGATATGCTCCAGCCGCACATGGGCCGTCACCTGAAACGACATCTCAAGCGGACTTGCCTGATAGTCGGGTGAACGGACATCCACATGGATGATCCGAGGTTCATAACGACGGATGCATTGCCGGATCGCCTCCCGGATCCGCCCCTTGATATCCGCACTACCCTGAGTGGCGTCATTGAGATCAATAACCCCCAAATCGGGTGCACTGCGGCAATTGCCGGGACGGGTGTTGAGGATCTGGTCGAGCTGCCGTTTGACAGAATCAACCAACTCATCAACTTCCGAACGAGGGGAGGAGCCAAGCCCCTCCCCCCGGATACGATCAAACAGGCTGGCCGCATTTCCTCTATCCCAGGAAGAGAGATGCGGCATCGGGCCTTATTCCTTGTCCAGTCGACCTACCAGAGAGAGCTCGAAGCTCGCCCCCATGTACTTGAAGTGCGGGCGCACGGCCATGGCAACCTGGTACCAGCCCGGCTCCCCTTCCACATCCAGCACCTTGATCTGGGCGGCGCGCAGCGGACGACGGCTACGGACGTCTGCTGGCGGGTTCTCTTGGTCGGCAACGTACTGCTTGATCCAGCCGTTCAGTTCACGCTCCAGATCCTGACGCTCCTTCCAGGAGCCGATCTGCTCACGCTGCAACACTTTGATGTAGTGCGCCAGACGGTTGATGATGAACATATACGGCAGCTGTGTACCCAGCTTGTAGTTGGTCTCTGCTTCCTTGCCTTCCTTGGTGTTGGGGAACACCTTGGGTTTTTGCACCGAGTTGGCAGAGAAGAACGCCGCGTTGTCGCTGTCCTTGCGCATGGTCAAGGTGATGAAACCCTCTTCAGAGAGCTCATACTCGCGACGGTCGGTGATGAGCACTTCGGTCGGGATCTTTGCTTGCAGCTGACCCATGGCCTCATAGACGTGCACCGGCAGATCGTGAATGGCGCCACCACTTTGCGGGCCAATAATGTTCGGGCACCAGCGGTACTTGGCGAAGCTGTCGGTCAGGGAGGTGCCCATCAAATAGGCAGTGTTGCCCCACAGGTAGTGATCGTGATCCGAGCTGATATCTTCCTGATAATTGAAACCCTTGATGGGGTTTTCAGTCGGATCATAAGGCAGACGGGCCAGGAAACGTGGTGCAGTCAACCCCAGATAACGGGCATCTTCCGATTCGCGCAGGGAGCGCCATTTGGTGTAGGCCGGTCCTTCGAACACCGATTTCAGATCCTTGATAGAGGGCAGATCGGTGAAGCTGTCGACGCCAAAGAAGGCGGGGGCGACAGAGGAGATGAAGGGGGCGTGGGCCATGGCACCGACGGCACTGACATACTGCATCAGCTTGATGTCAGGAGAGCTGTGGGTAAAGGCGTAGTCGCCGATCACGGCACCGATCGGCTGGCCGCCGAACTGGCCGTAGCCGGTTGAATAGACATGCTTGTAGAGACCGGACTGGGTGATCTCCGGGGAAAACTCGAAATCTTCCAGCAGCTCTTCCTTGGTAGCGTGCAGCACCTGGATCTTGATGTTTTCACGAAAATCGGTGCGATCTACCAACAGCTTGAGGGAGCGCCAGGAGGATTCCATCTCTTGCAGCTCTTTGGCATGCAGGATGACGTCCATCTGCTTGCTCAGCTTCTTGTCGAGCTCGACAATCATGCTGTCAACCAATGCCTTGTTGACCGGCTCGCTGGTGGTACCGCTGTCCAGAATGTTGGCGATAAGCGCAGCCACACCCTGCTTGGCAACACTGTACCCCTCATCAACCGGTGTGATGCGAGCCTGCGCCATGATTTCGTCCAACAAAGAGGACGAGGAGGCTGCACCCGCCCCCGCTTGAACCTGTTCTTCGACCAAAGACATGTTTGTTCCTTTCTCGTCAGTCAATACAACCCGCCGATCACTCGGCAGGCTTGATCAAATCCAGCTCTTTGAGCAGTTGCTCACGAGCCTCATCACTGGACAGCAGATCCTGCAAACGATTGCGGAAAGAAGGGATATTGCCCAATGGCCCCTTCAGGGCAACCAGCGCCTCACGCAGTTCAAGCAGCTTGCGCAGCTCGGGGACCTGTTGGGCAACACTGTCAGGAGTGAAGTCTTCCAGAGACTGGATTTTGATCGAAACCGGCAGATCGTCCTGGCTGTTCTCTTCCAGACGATTGGGAACAGAGAAGCTCAGTTCCAGTGCAGATTCTTTCATGACGGAAGAAAAGTTGTTTTTGTCGATGGAAACGGTTTGGCGCTCCTCGATCGGCGTTTCTTCGGTACGGCCCTTCATATTACCGACCACCATCATAGTCAGCGGAAGTTCAATTTCCGCCTGTTGACCACCGGTTGCCGGTACATATTTGATATTGATACGTTCTTTGGGCGCAACTGTGGCGCCGTCAATTCCTTTTCCCATGCTCTAAATACCAAGTTAAGGGTCACCCAAGACCCTATAGCTTATAGCTTATACCCCTCCTCTCAACTGTAAGATATTACAGTTAAGCCATCCTATGGACGATTTTGTCAAAGAGGCACTCACCAACGATGCACTTTTGATATATTTCAAGCAAAAGCTCTAGTTATCAAGAGCACAATATCTCTTGTTATTTATCTACAACCCGAAGCCTCAACTCAATGGTGTGAGGTCATATTGGCATTAATGCCTATTTTGAGCGGCATGGTATATAGAGAGAATTTGATGGTCAACGAATAATTCTAACGCGAACACATGAAAGTCATTAAAACCATTAAAAAACAAAAACTTAAATGAAAAATCAATCTTTGCGACAATAAAGACGCTCGCACGATGACATCACAATAACAACCTGTCATTTATTACAGTTGACCTAGGGTAGCATTAGAAGAATGCGCCATCGAATCACATTATTGATACCGTCTTTATCGCTATGCGAGCGCATGCGTCAAAATCAGTCGTTAAGCCAATCGAATGAATTGAATTAAGTAACGCTAATAATTTGATTCATATAGCTTGCTTGCATTTATGGCCAGTTTAAAAAAAACCACTATTTATCGAAAACATAAATGACGATCCGTAGTCATCACTCCCCTCATAAATCCAGCCGTAGCGTACAAGCCCCCCGAATCTACAAGTTATGCACCATTGAATCGCGTTGAGACGGCGTTGTTGCCCAAATCAGCTGTAAGAGCGTATCTTACACCCCCCGCCCCAAGTGACCGCTACACTCGGGGCTGTCTGACGGGCAGACCCAGGCTGTTCAGTTTGTTTATCGCTCCAACATACGCCATCACTTCCCCTACCTGACCGTTGTATTTTCGCAGACTGATTTTCCCCGCCAGCAACCGCTTGAACCGATGCATCGCCGTCTCTGCCAGCGAGCGCCGGTGATACCTCGATATCTTCTTCCAGTGCGCCAACCGTTCCTTGCGCATCACCAGCACGGCCTCATTTCTTGGGTGTCCCTTTTTCCATAACCCCGCGTTCTTGCGAGGCGGGATACAGGCTGTCGCTCCTTTACCTGCTATCAGCTGATGGCTGGCTTTGCTGTCGTAGGCGCCATCCGCATAAATACGGCCCAGCTTGCGCCGCAGTGGATTGTGTAGTGGTCTAATCATCCCGGACACCATTTTAGGTGGTACAGTCGCCACCATGACCTGAGGTGTCCAATGACAAGATTACGTCGCTCATTTACTGCCGAATTCAAACTCGAAGCCGCATCCCTGGTGCTCGACCAGGGATATTCTGTCCCCGAAGCCAGCCGTTCACTGGACGTTGGTGAAACCGTACTGCGCCGCTGGGTTCAGCAACTGCAATCCGAACGCGGTGGTACAACCCCCACCGGAAAAGCACTGACTCCGGAGCAGTAAAAAATTCAGGAGCTGGAAGC
>NZ_CAWLMI010000009.1:0-41292 GCF_963862045.1 Aeromonas sp. 159
TGATTCAAATTGTTAAAGAGCGACGCAACAGTGTGTTGCTGCGGGAGTGGAATTCTACTCAACCGCCTTCTCGAGTCAAGCCTTATTTTCAAAGGCTTTTCGAGGTTATCGACGAGGTTGTTTGCGTTGCCGCTTGCCCTGTCGATGGAGGCGCATTATAGGGAGTGAATTCTTTCTGGCAAGGCTAAATTGCATGTTTTTTTGATAAAACCGCACAACCGTTCAAACAACAAACAAAAAGAAGAAAATTCGAACTGAATCACACATTCTTGAGGCAGATAACAGCCAAGAACTCCCCCGCCCTTCAACTCATATATGCCATTTGGGATTGTTGACGTGCTAGCCAAAGCTCCTCCATCTCCAACAAGGTTTGATAGATTTTCTCCGCCTGCTCTGGTCGGCTGAACAGATAGCCCTGCCCATACAAGTGGATATCGGTCAGAGATCGCAATACATCCAACTGCGCCTGTGTCTCAATCCCTTCACACACCAGACTCTTGCCCAGCATCGACCCCATCCGGCAAATATTGGCGACCAGTTCGGATGCCTCCAGTGAAGTGTCAATGCCCTGTATAAAGGAGCGGTCGATCTTCACCTTGCTGACCGGTAACTTTTGCAGATAACTCAAAGATGAATAACCAGTCCCAAAATCGTCTAATGCCAGCAGTACCCCCTGCTGATTGAGATCCTGCATCAGTTGCAGCGAGTTCTTCACTTCGCGCATGGTGGTATCTTCCGTGACCTCCAAGACCAGGCTACGGGCAGGCAGGTGGTGCTCCATCAATGCCTTGGCCACCAGTTTGAGCAAATTACGCTGGTACATGCCAGGCGAGATATTCACACACATTTGCAGATCAACCATACCAAGCTGGTGCCACTGATAGAGCTGCTCGCAAGCTGTGTTCAGCACCCAGCTGCCAACCCGTTCGGCAAGCTGGAACTCCTCAGCCACCATGATCACTTCGTTTGGCGGAATGAAACCGAGCTCAGGATGCCGCCAGCGCAGCAGAGCCTCGACAGCTTCGCAGCGGCCACTTTCGAGATTGACAATGGGTTGGTAATAGAGTTCCAACGCATTGTGTTCCAGCGCCATGATCATGTCCGACGCCAGATGCTTGCGCCGCGCCGTCTCGTTGAGCAGGGAGTTATCGTAGATCACATAGGGGACATGGGTCTTGCGACTATGGAACAGGGCCTGCTCCGCACGACTCAACAACTCCTGAGTCTTGTCGCTGTCCATCGGATAGAAGGCAATGCCGATCCCGACTTCGAGCCGGAAGGGATAGTTGTCATAGACGATATCTTGCTTCAGCGCATGCAGCAATCGCGCTACCAGCTCCCTGACCTGACGCAGATCGCTGCTGCCACGCTGAATAATGGCAAATTGATCTCCCCCCAGACGTCCGCTCCACTCCCCCTCTTCACAGAGCACTCTGATCCGGGTGGCAAACTCACAAAGCAGATAATCACCGGTGTCATAGCCAAACTTGCTGTTGATATCCCTGAAGTCGTTGACATCGACCAGGACAAGCCCAAACGGAACTTCCTGTGTGGCGTACAGCTCCATCCGCTCCAGCAAAGCAACCCGATTGGACAACCCGGTCAGCGGATCCCGTCTGGCTGCTCTGAAATGGCGACGCCCTTCATATATAAGCAGCATGCTGAGCAGCAGCACTGACATGACCAGACCGGAGACCATCAGCAACAGGGCATTACGCAATTGGCCAAAATGGCGATCGTTCTCGGAATAGACGTTAATGTTCTTCTGCATCACAGAAGCGAGGGAGTAGGAGAGCGGCTCTTGCAGCGGGGCAAGGCGCATCATGATCTGCTGATAGTCAGATGCCCCGCTCTGCAACTTGGTGATGTCGGGCTCTATTTGGCGAATATTGGTTTCAATTAGCTGCACCAGACGCAAGGTTTTCTGCTTGTCCTGCATGCTCTTGCGCAGCTGGCCGCTCAACAGTATGGGCGTTCTGCTCCAGAGAATGTCATAACGCAACATCAAGGTGTCATGATCAATCCCGCCATAGTGATAGACCTCTACCGCATTGAGGAAACGACCGAGCTCCAGCTGCAACTGCATCAGCGCCCAGGAGACATCATAGGTGTATTTCTCCATCGCTCTGGTCGCATTCTGGATTTGCATCAGGCAATAGAGGGTGCTCCCGGTAAACAACAGGATGGATACATACAGAATGACGAGCAGTGGCCACGCCCTGGTCTTTCCTTTCACCCCATGCTCCCGTGCTGTTTTTATCAGTGCTGAATGTCTATCAAATCCAGCTGCCAAATCATCATGTCGGTATATTCGGATCGCTTCAATTCCGGATATTGATCAAGAGGCAGCATAAACCAGACCGGCCCCTTGTCACGCACCCGCATGACAGCCCCATTGTCTTCCCATGCAAGAATGGGCTCGTATTTGGCAACCTTGTCCCATTCAATGCGGACCTGGAAACTGTTCAGTGCCGTCAACGTAATGGTCTTGCCATCCGCACCGACTGCAGCCAATACATCGGCCAGTTTTGGGCCTCTGTAGGTGTGCGGCTTATCCACCCACGGGTTGCCGGTCACTATCTCATGTTGCGGCAGAGCCTGTAGTTTTGCCAGATCAAACAACACCTTGCCATCAACTTCGTCTGCCGACCTGATGTTGCCACCCACTTTCAGGATCACCGGCCCAGTCAGCGCCTCAGCAGCCATCACCGGCATGATGACCAATGAACACAGTAGTGTCAGCCAACCAAACATTTTCATATCGCCCCCAGATTTGCTGTCTCAACAGACTCAGTTTAGCCAGATATAAAAAAACGGCTCGCCTTGAGCGAGCCGTTTGTCAAACAGAACAAGGGGGATGATTACATCATGCCCATGCCACCCATGCCGCCCATGTCAGGCATAGCAGGGGTATCTTTCTTCGGCAGTTCGGTGACCATGCACTCGGTGGTGATCATCAGACCGGCGATGGAAGAGGCAAACTGCAGGGCGGAACGGGTTACCTTGGTCGGATCCAGGATACCCATGGCCAGCATGTCGCCATACTGTTCGCTGTAAGCGTTGTAACCGAAGTTGCCTTCGCCGTTCTTCACTGCATTGGCAATGACGGAGGCTTCTTCACCGGCGTTGATGACGATTTGACGCAGCGGGGCTTCCATGGCGCGCAGGGCAACCTTTATACCGACGTTCTGGTCTTCGTTGTCACCGCGCAGACCAGCCAGTTTGGCTGCAACGCGAACCAGCGCGACACCACCACCGGCAACCACACCTTCTTCAACCGCGGCGCGGGTAGCGTGCAGGGCATCTTCAACGCGGGCTTTCTTCTCTTTCATCTCGACTTCGGTGGCTGCGCCAACCTTGATCACGGCAACACCGCCAGCCAGCTTGGCTACGCGCTCTTGCAGCTTCTCACGATCGTAGTCGGAAGAGGTCTCTTCGATCTGCTGACGGATCTGGGCAACACGGCCTTCGATCACACCGGCATCACCCACGCCATCGATGATGGTGGTGTTCTCTTTGGTGATGACGATGCGCTTGGCACGACCCAGATCTTCCAGAGTCGCTTTTTCCAGCTCCATGCCAACTTCTTCGGAGATGACAGTACCGCCAGTCAGTACAGCGATATCCTGCAGCATGGCTTTGCGACGGTCACCGAAGCCCGGCGCCTTGACGGCAGCCACTTTCACGATACCGCGCATGGTGTTGACCACCAGAGTGGCCAGCGCTTCGCCTTCTACGTCTTCGGCAACAATCAGCAGCGGCTTGCCAGCTTTGGCAACACCTTCCAGCACCGGCAGCATTTCGCGGATGTTGGAGACTTTCTTGTCAACCAGCAGGATGAACGGGTCGTCCAGTTCAACGGAACCGGTCTCTTGCTTGTTGATGAAGTAGGGGGACAGGTAGCCGCGGTCGAACTGCATACCTTCAACAACTGCCAGCTCATCTTCCAGACCCTGACCATCTTCAACGGTGATGACGCCATCGCGACCCACTTTGTCCATGGCTTCAGCAATCAGCTTGCCCACTTTCTCGTCGGAGTTGGCGGAGATGGTGCCTACCTGAGCGATGGCATTGCTGTCAGCGCACGGCTGGGACAGCGCTTGCAGCTCGGCAACAGCAGCCACAACGGCCTTGTCGATACCGCGCTTCAGATCCATCGGGTTCATACCGGCGGCAACGGCTTTAAGACCTTCGTTGACGATTGCCTGAGCCAGAACGGTTGCAGTAGTGGTACCGTCACCGGCGGCATCGTTCGCCTTGGAAGCCACTTCCTTGACCATCTGGGCGCCCATGTTCTGGAACTTGTCTTCCAGCTCGATTTCGCGCGCAACAGAAACACCATCTTTAGTGATGGTCGGGGCGCCGAAGGACTTGTCCAGCACCACGTTGCGGCCTTTCGGGCCCAGAGTCACCTTGACGGCATCAGCCAGGATGTTTACGCCTTCCAGCATCTTGATGCGGGCTTCGTTACCAAACTTAACGTCTTTAGCTGCCATTTTTCTTCAATCCTTAAATCAATTCGGGGAAAAGGAGGATGGATTACTCTTCGACAATCGCCAGGATGTCGGTTTCGGAGAGGATCAGGACGTCCTGACCATCCAGCTTCTCGGTCTTCACACCGTAGCCTTCGTTGAAGATAACTTTGTCACCAACCTTCACGGCCAGCGCTTTGACTTCGCCATTATCCAGGATGCGACCAGTCCCCACGGCAAGCACTTCACCACGGGTGGACTTCTGGGCCGCAGTACCAGTCAAGACGATACCGCCGGCAGATTTGGCTTCAGCTTCGATGCGCTTGATGATGACGCGGTCGTGCAGTGGACGAATTTTCATCGATAACTCTCCCAAAATGAGTCTCATTGTTGCTTTGAGGAATGGCCGTTCCAGGCCAAATCGGATATGTCCCTGATGTGGGGCATAGTTGCTAACCCTTCAAGGGCAAATACAAAAAAAATTTTTTCACGTACTATAAACATCTTCGATGGTTCAGCCATGTCCGCACTCTGGTGCAAGGTCGGTTCAAGCCGCCCAGTTTCCATGCAAGAACCTTCAAAGCCAGCTGTAGAGACGAGCCCTTGACCCGCACCAACCCCATGCTGACAGCCCCTATTCCGGTCGTACTGCGCCAGATGACGGGCCCCATGATCTTCGGCATCATCGCCATTCTGGCCTTCAATCTGGTCGATACCTTTTTTATCGGTATGCTGGGAACCGAAGCTCTGGCCGCCATCAGCTTTACCTTTCCCGTCACTTTTGTGGTTACCTCGCTGGCGATGGGATTGGGCGCCGGATTGTCAGCGGTGATCGGTCATACCCTGGGGCAGGGCAAACACGATGAGGCGGCCCATCTCGCCACCGACAGCCTGTTTCTGGCGGTGATCATGGTAGCCCTGCTCTCCGCGGGGGGGGCTCTCACCATCAAACCCCTGTTTACCCTGTTGGGGGCCAGTGCCGAGCTTATCTCCCTCATCCATGACTACATGCTGATCTGGTATATCACCGTCCCCATGCTGGTGCTGCCCATGGTGGGCAATGCCGCCATCCGGGCGACCGGCGATACCAAAACCCCCAGTCTGGTGATGGCAGTAGCCGGGCTGGTCAACGGGGTACTGGATCCTCTGTTGATCTTCGGTATCGGCCCCTTTCCCGAATGGGGGATCCGCGGGGCCGCCATCGCGACCTCTATCTCTTGGTTGATGGCGATGCTGGTCAGCCTCTATATCCTGCGTCATCGAGAGGGCTTGCTGCTGTGGCGTCTCTCGCCGCGGGCTCGGTTGCTGACCCACTGGCGGGCATTGCTTCATGTCGCCGTCCCCGCCTCTTTTACCAATATGCTCAATCCCCTGGCCAATGCGGTGCTGATGACGATCTTTGCGGGCCTGGGTACCGAGGTGGTAGCCGCTTACGGCGCCGCGTCGCGGGTCGAGGCGCTGTTGCTAATTGTGATGATGGCCCTCGCCTCCGTACTGGCCCCTTTCATCTCGCAAAACTGCGGCGCTGGCAATCCGGCCCGCGCCAAGGCTGCGCTGCAAAGCTGCATGAGGTTTGCGTTGCTGTTCCAGCTCGCCATCTATGGCCTGACCTGGCTGCTCGCCCCGCTGATCGCCAATCTGTTCAGCGATCATCCGCAGGTCATTCGCCTGATTATTCTCTATCTGCATCTGGTGCCGATCGGTTACGGCTTTCAGGGCATGGTGATGCTGCTGGCCTCGGCGCTAAATGGCGTGCGAGCATCCAGTATTTCGTTCTTGTTCAACGGATTGCGACTGTTTGGTTTTCTGTTGCCAGGAGCCTGGCTGGGGGCAAAGCTGGGGGGAGAACAGGGGATATATCTGGGAATACTGCTGGCCAATCTGGCGGCGGGCACCCTCGCGTGGTGGTATGCCCGACACCGCTTCGAGGCGCTGTGCCATCAGGGCAAACCCTGATTCAGTCACTCGCCTCGGGTTTTCATCTCGTCGATTACTCTTTACGCTCAAATTCGCCTTCGATGGTGGTGCCGCCCTGCTTGGCGTTCCCCAGATGATCATCGGACGGTGCGCTGCCAAACGGCGATTGAGTACGCTGGAAGCCACCCATCTGCATCCGGAACTGGCTGCTGCCGATCAGCTTGTCAGCCAGTTTGTTACGCAGCCAGGGCTGCAGCAGCAGGACCCCGAAGAAGTCTGTGACAAAACCCGGAATGATCAGCAGCAGACCGGCCAACGCCAGCATCATGCCCCCCATCACCTCGCGGCCCGGCATCTCGCCCATCCGCATCTTTTGCTGGGAGCTGAACAGGGTCTTGATCCCTTCACTGCGCACCAGCGAGGAGCCCAATACCGCAGTCAGTATGAGCAAGCCGACTGTCGGCAGCGCCCCGATTACCGAGCCGACCTCGATCATCACGGTGAGCTCCAGTACAACCAGACCCACCAACAACAAAAACAACTTGCCCATATCCACTCCAGCACCGGTAAATTGAGAAAAAGTGGCGCCCATCCAACGATGGTCAGAAGTGATTTTGCCACCCCGTCATCACCACTTTCTGCCCTGAATAAATGGGGGCGGCCCCCCTCTTTTCAAGTTGGTCAACTGACGCCTACGTCATCAGCAATCTAAAAAACCAGCAAAAAGTCACAAAAATTTATAAAAATCATCATGATAAAAACTTCATAACATATGTGTACTTTCCTCAAAGTAATTTGAAAATGTCGCAAATTTAGTGATCCACCTCTAATAACCGATACCTCAATTGGAGTAGTATATTGATTAGTTTTTCGGGAGGTCACTCTCCCAACCGCCCCACTCGATGTGTGGTGCTTCAGGATGAGCTGTGCGCAAGGAACTCGCGACCACTCGGTGAGGATTTTTCCATTTATCTGATTTCTGAGGCATTACAATGAGCGACATCAAGAACGTCCGCATTGAAGAAGACCTGCTGGGCACCAAAGAAGTTTCCAATGATCTCTACTACGGTGTGCACACCCTGCGCGCTGTCGAGAACTTCAAGATCAGCTCTCAGAAGATTTCTGACGTTCCGGAATTCGTCCGCGGTATGGTGCTGACCAAGAAGGCCGCTGCGCTGGCAAACGGTGAACTGGGTACCATCCGTCCTGAAATTGCTGACAAGATCGTAGAAGCCTGCGACCTGATGCTGAACACCGGCAAATGCTTCGACCAGTTCCCGGTCGACGTTTACCAGGGTGGTGCCGGCACCTCCGTCAACATGAACACCAACGAAGTACTGGCCAACATCGCCCTGGAAATCATGGGTCTGGAGAAAGGCCGTTATGACGTCATCAACCCGAACGACCACGTCAACAAGTGCCAGTCCACCAACGATGCCTATCCGACCGGTTTCCGCGTTGCTGTGGTCAACAGCACTGACGTGACTCTGCACGCGCTGGAGCACCTGATCGCGGCATTCGATGGCAAAGCGAAAGAGTTCAAAAACATCCTGAAAATGGGTCGTACCCAGCTGCAAGATGCGGTTCCGATGACCCTGGGTCAGGAGTTCCACGCATTCGCCGTGACCCTGCGTGAAGAGATCAAGTCCATCAAGCGTTGCCAGGAGCTGCTGCTGGAAGTGAACTTGGGCGCGACCGCCATCGGTACCGGTCTGAACACTCCGCCCGAGTACTCTGCACTGGCTATCAAGCGTCTGGCCGAGATCACCGGTCGTGCCTATGTGCCGGCAGAAGATCTGATCGAAGCGACCTCCGACTGTGGCGCCTACGTCATGCTGCACGGCGCCATCAAGCGTCTGGCCATGAAGCTTTCCAAGATCTGTAACGACCTGCGTCTGCTCTCCTCCGGCCCGCGCACTGCACTGAAAGAGATCAACCTGCCAGAAATGCAGGCGGGTTCCTCCATCATGCCAGCCAAGGTCAACCCGGTTATCCCGGAAGTGGTCAACCAATCCTGCTTCAAGGTATTTGGTAACGACATCACCATCACCTTCGCCGCCGAAGCCGGTCAGCTGCAGCTGAACGTCATGGAGCCGGTGATTGGTCAGGCGATGTTCGAATCCCTGAGCCTGATGGAAAAAGCCTGTATTTCCCTGCGCGAGAAGTGCGTAGAAGGTATCACCGCCAACCCGGAAATCTGCATGAATCACGTGCTGAACTCCATCGGTATCGTGACCTATCTGAACCCCTTCATCGGCCACCACGAAGGGGATATCGTCGGCAAGATCTGTGCCCAGACCGGCAAGAACGTCCGCGAAGTCGTTCTTGAGCGCGGTCTGCTGAGCGCCGAGCAGCTGGACGAAATTCTCTCCATCGAGAACCTGATGAACCCGCAATACAAAGCCAAGCGTTTCACCCGCGAAGCTGCCGTATAAGCGAGTGTGGGCCGGGATCTTCCCGGCCCATAAAGTCAGTTCCCGATTGGTCTTTATCTCCAGCCCGATCGGGAATTGGCTTTTTGCCAAATAAAAACCAAAAACTAAAAAATGGAGTTATCGCTATGATTGGAATCGAGTTACTTGTCGTGCTCGCCGCTATCTATCTGGGGGCCCGGATAGGCAGCATCGGCATCGGCTTTGCCGGTGGTCTGGGGGTACTGGTATTGACGTGGGGTCTAGGCATGCCCATCCCGAGCGATCAACTGGTCAGCTACATCCCTTGGGATGTGATCATGATCATCGCGTCCGTCATCTGTGCCATCGCCTGTATGCAACTGGCTGGCGGGATGGACTACCTGGTTTCTCTGGCTGAGAAAGCGCTGCGCAAGAACCCCAAATACATCACCTTCGCCGCTCCGGTGGTTACCTATCTGATGACCATGCTGGCCGGTACCGGTCATACCGCCTTCTCCACCCTGCCGGTGATCGCTGAAGTGGCCAAAGAGCAAGGGATCCGCCCATCCCGTCCGCTCTCCATCGCGGTTGTCGCCTCCCAGATCGCCATCACAGCTTCCCCGATCTCTGCCGCTGTGGTTGCCTTCTCCGGCATGCTCGAGCCGTTTGGTGTTGACTACCTGACCCTGCTGGCCATCTGCATCCCCTCTACCTTCCTGGCCTGTATCCTGGGCGCCTTCATTGCTAACATGATGGGCAAACCGCTGGATCAGGACGAAGTCTATCTGGAGCGTAAAGCCAAGGGTCTGATCAAACTGCGTGGTACTACCAAGCTCGAGATCAAACCGTACGCCAAGCTGTCGGTCTGGATCTTCATCGCCGCCATCGTTGCTGTCATGGCTTATGCCACTGCCATCTCCGGTAAAGTGGGCCTGATCACCAACCCGCCGATCCCCCGTGACGGCGCCATCATGGGCATCATGCTGGCCGCTGCCACCATCATGACTCTGGTGTGCAAACTGGACGCTACTCAGGTCACCAACATGCCGACCTTCAAGTCCGGTATGTCCGCCTGTATCTGCGTACTGGGTGTGGCCTGGCTGGGTAACGTCTTCGTGAAAGGCAACATGGACACCATCCAGCTGATCGCTGGCGACCTGCTGAACCAGTACTCCTGGCTGCTGGCCGTGGTGCTGTTCTTCGCTGCCATGCTGCTCTATTCACAAGGCGCCACCACCAAAGCGTTGATGCCTGCCGCACTGGCACTGGGTGTCAGCCCGCTGACTGCGATTGCCTCCTTCGCAGCCGTGAGCGCCCTGTTCGTACTGCCAACCTACCCGACCCTGCTGGCCGCGGTAGAGATGGACGACACCGGCTCCACCCGTATCGGTAAGGCGGTCTTCAACCACCCCTTCTTCGTACCGGGCACCGCCACCATCGCCATCGCCGTGGCGCTGGGCTTCTTCTTCGGCGGCATCCTGCTGTAATCCTATCGTCTGCCGATTACCAAACAAAAATCCCCGCCAGTTGGCGGGGATTTTTTTATCTCTTTACTCTGTACTTGGCTTGGCTGTCTGGCAGCGAGAGACCTGACGTATTATCCGGATGGCTCAACCACGGCGACAGCAGACACCACAACAGCGTGCCAGCGGCGCTATAACCACCGCTGCCGGATTGCCGGAGTAGTAGGCCACCATGGTACTCAGCACCACGCCAGAAGGCGGGATCCTTCGGATCAGACCGGATCCAGGGTATCCAGCGGCCAGCGCGGCACGGCTTTGACCACCAGCGGCTCAAACACGCCCGCTTTCAGGCGCTGCATACCGGCATAGGCAATCATGGCGCCGTTATCGGTGCAATATTCAGTGCGCGGATAGAACACCTCGCCCTTGAGGCTCTCCATCAGCTCGGCCAGCTGGGCACGCAGATGACGGTTGGCACTGACACCACCGGCGACCACCAGACGCTTAAGACCGGTCTCTTTCAAAGCACGACGGCACTTGATGGCCAGGGTATCAACAACTGCATCTTCAAACGCCCGAGCGATATCGGCACGGGTCTGCTCATCATCGCCATTGGCGGCGATGGTGTTGGCGGTGAAGGTCTTGAGGCCGGAGAAGCTCATGTCGAGCCCGGGACGATCTGTCATCGGACGGGGGAAGTGGAAGCGCCCGGTGGTGCCCTTCTCGGCCAGACGGGAGAGCAGCGGACCACCCGGATAGTCCAGCCCCATCAGCTTGGCGGTCTTGTCGAACGCTTCGCCAGCGGCATCATCGATGGATTCGCCCAACAGCTGATAGCTGCCGATACCGTCGACTCGTACCAGCATGGAGTGACCACCAGAGACCAGCAGCGCCACGAAGGGGAACTCGGGAGCTTTCTCTTCCAGCATGGGAGCCAGCAGGTGGCCTTCCATATGGTGGACGGCGATAGCAGGCTTGTTCCATGCCATCGCCAGCGAACGACCAATAGTGGCCCCCACCAGAATGGCGCCAACCAAACCCGGACCCGCGGTATACGCGATGCCGTCGATGTCATCTTTGCCCAGTCCCGCCTCTTGCAATGCGGCCTGGATCAACGGGATCGTCTTGCGAACATGATCCCGGCTGGCGAGTTCGGGGACGACGCCACCGTAGTCCGCATGCAGCTTGACCTGGCTGTATAACTGATGGGAAAGGATCCCTTTTTGATCGTCGAAGATCGCGATCCCGGTTTCGTCACAGGATGTCTCTATGCCCAATACACGCATTGCTAAAAAATTTCACTGCTAAAATGAGACGGCTATGGTAACCTTCGCGGGTTTTTTAAACCAGAGCGATCTCTGCGGGTTTACTTTCATTCCCTGTCCAGAGTATAATTTCGCACCATTTTAAGACATGCTGATCGATTGAAGGTCAGCTAACAATTTATCACTGAGGTGAAAGGCACATGCCAGTAATCAAAGTCCGTGAAAATGAGCCGTTTGACGTTGCTCTGCGTCGTTTCAAGCGTTCTTGCGAAAAAGCCGGTATCCTGTCCGAAGTTCGTAGCCGTGAGTTCTACGAGAAGCCGACTACCATTCGTAAGCGCGCCAAAGCGTCTGCTGTCAAGCGTCACGCCAAGAAGCTGTCTCGCGAAAACGCACGTCGTATCCGCCTGTACTAATCGGGAGATATTGCCGTGTCTCTGAAGGATCAACTCAAGGATCAGCAAAAGCTCGCCATGCTTGCCAAAGATAAGGCACGTCTGGGAGCGATCCGCTTGTTGATGGCAGAAATCAAGCAACGTGAAGTCGATACCCGTATCGAGCTGAATGATGAGGATATCCTCGCTGTCGTGACCAAAATGGTCAAACAGCGCCGCGATTCCATCAGCCAATTTGAAGCTGCCGGTCGCCAGGATCTCGCCGACAAAGAGTCCGCCGAGATCGTTGTGTTGCAGGAGTTCCTGCCGCAACAGCTGACCGCAGATGAAATTGCTGCCCTGATCGAGCAAGCCATCACTGAAAGTGGTGCTGCCGTCATGGCTGATATGGGCAAGGTCATGGCTGTCTTGAAGCCGAAAATTCAGGGGCGTGCCGATGTCGGCGCCGTCAGTGCTCAGGTGAAAACCCGCTTGGCGTAACAGGCAACTCTCTTGTTTGGTCGAAGAAGCCGTGCTTCCCTTGGAATGCGCGGCTTTTTTATTTTCTCCGCAATGAAACAGGACGGTTATGGCAGGCAGGATCCCCCAATCCTTTATCGACGATCTGCTCGTACGCACAGACATAGTCGAGCTGATCGACTCGCGAGTGCGGCTGAAAAAAGCCGGTAAGAACTACCAGGCTTGCTGCCCTTTTCATAACGAAAAAAGCCCCTCTTTTACCGTCAGCCAGGAGAAGCAGTTCTACCACTGTTTCGGTTGTGGCGCCCACGGCAACGCCATCGGCTTTGTCATGGAGTACGACGGTCTCGAATTTCCCGATGCTATCGAAGAGCTCGCCAGCATGCAGGGCATGCAGGTGCCTCGCGAGCAGAGTATCGGCGGCTCGGCCAATAGTCAGCCCGCCGTTAGCAAGGATCTGTTCGAGCTGATGAACCAGATCGCCCGCTTCTACGAGAGCAACCTCAAGAGTGCTCCCCATGCGGTGGAGTATCTCAAAGGCCGCGGTCTGACCGGTGAAGTGGTCAAGCGCTTCAACATTGGCTATGCACCGAGCGATTGGGATCAGGTGCGCCGACGCTTTGGTACCAGCCGGGATCACGAGCAGTTGCTTATCTCGGGCGGCATGCTGATCACCCGTGATAATGGCCCGGGCAGCTATGATCGTTTCCGCGATCGCATCATGTTCCCGATCCGCGACAAGCGTGGCCGGGTTATCGGTTTCGGTGGCCGGGTGCTGGGTGATGGCACCCCCAAGTACCTGAACTCGCCGGAAACCCCCATCTTCCATAAAGGGCGGGAGCTGTTCGGTCTATACGAGGTGAAGCAGGCACACAAGGATCCACGCCGGATCCTGGTGGTGGAAGGCTACATGGATGTGGTGGCACTCGGTCAGTACGACATCGACTATGCGGTGGCGGCGCTGGGTACTGCAACGACCAGCGACCATATCCACACCCTGTTTCGCACCACTGCCGAGGTAGTCTGCTGCTACGACGGTGACAACGCCGGTCGTGAAGCCGCCTGGCGCGCGCTGGATAATGCCCTCCCTCATCTGCAGGATGGCCGCGAGCTGAAGTTCGTGTTTCTGCCCGATGGCGAGGATCCCGACTCGCTGGTACGCCAGATCGGCAAGGAGGGCTTTGAAGCCCTGCTCGATCAAGCCCAACCGTTCGCCGACTTCATGTTCGAGCGTCTCGGGCGTGATGCGGCGCTCTCCGGTGAGGCAGGCAAGTTCGAAGTGGCCAACAAGGCCGCCGAGCTTATTCGTCGCGTTCCGGAAGGGTTTACCCGCGAAGGGCTGATCACTCGTCTCTCCAGCATGATGCGTTGGGGCGAGAACAAGCAGCGCATCGCCGAACTGTTTGCCCGCAACAGTCAGCACAAGGCCGAGGTCAACAAACCCAAGGCAGCCAAGCTGACGCCACTGCGGCGTGCGCTGGCACTGATGGTGCAATATCCGGCAGTAACGGCTGAGCTTCCCCCCATGCCGGAATTGGCCGGACTACGCGTACAAGGCATCAAGTTCCTGCTGCAACTGCACCAGCAGATCCTGGCACAGCCCGGTATTACAACCGGTATCCTGCTGGAACACTGGCGTGGTACCAAGGAGGGAGAAATCCTTGCTCAGCTGGCGATGCACGACCTGTTCGAGGAGATCAAACTCGATCAGGAGCCGGATATTCTGGGAGAGTTGCAGGATACTTTCGTCGGTTTCATCAACCTGTTTCTGAAACAACGGATCGAAGAATTGCAGGCCAAAGTGGCTCAGGAAGGACTAAGCTCCGAAGAAACCCAAGAGTTGATGATGCTGATCAGAGAGGTGCAAATTGAGAAAAGAAATGAGAGTGGGGCTTGATATTTGAGTGATTAGTCCCAATATGGATAGCGTTGCCCGAATCGACGGGATGAAAAGCAAAATTTTTATAACCGCCTGGCCCCGACAATACTGCGGGCAGGGGTTTCTCATGACCGACGCCGCAACCAGACATAGCATGTCTGGCGGTTTTCTATTAGAATTGGCTATTTGCGCAGCAGCGCACTGTACGCGCAACCTAGCAACACCAACCGGATGAGTTCTATGGAGCAAACCCCGCAGTCTCAGCTTAAACTCCTCGTTGCCAAAGGTAAAGAACAGGGCTACCTGACCTATGCCGAGGTGAACGATCACCTCCCGCAAGACATTGTCGATTCAGACCAGATCGAAGACATCATTCAGATGATCAACGATATGGGCATTCAAGTGGTTGAAAACGCTCCGGATGCCGATGACCTTATCATGGCTGAAGGTGGTACCGCCGATGAGGACGCTGCCGAAGCAGCGGCCCAGGCTCTGGCATCTGTTGAATCTGAGATTGGTCGCACGACCGATCCCGTCCGCATGTACATGCGGGAAATGGGTACCGTCGAACTGCTGACCCGTGAAGGCGAAATCGACATCGCCAAGCGGATCGAAGACGGTATCAACCAGGTACAAAGCTCCGTAGCCGAGTACCCTGAAGCAATTACTTACCTGCTCGAACAGTACGACAAGTACGAAGCCGAGCAGTTGCGTCTCTCTGACATCATCTCTGGCTTTATTGACCCGAACGAAACTGAAGATATGGCTCCTACCGCCACGCATATCGGTTCCGAGCTCGGCGAAGACGATCTGGCTGACGAAGATGAAGAAGACGAAGAAGACGAAGACGAAGATGGCGACAGCTCTGACGACGACGGTGACGGTGGTCCAGATCCGGAAGTCGCTCGCGAGAAGTTTGGCGAACTGCGTGCCCAGTATGAAGTGACCCGCCTCTCCATTCAGAAGAATGGTCGCGCGCACGAAGATACCCAGGCCGCCATCGCCCAGCTGGCCGATGTATTCCGTCAATTCCGCCTGATGCCCAAGCAGTTCGATCGCCTGGTCAACAACATGCGTGAAATGATGGAGCGCGTCCGCGTGCAGGAACGCATCATCATGAAGCTCTGCGTTGAGCAGGCCAAGATGCCGAAGAAAACCTTCGTCGCGGCCTTCACCAACAACGAGTGTGAAACTGCCTGGTTCGAATACCAGAAGCAGGCTGGCAAAGCCTGGTCTCCTCGTTTGGTTGAAATGGACGAGGATATCCAGCGCGCCATCGGCAAGCTGCAGCAGATTGAAGAAGAGACCGGTCTGTCGATTGCCCAGATCAAGGATATCAACCGTCGCATGAGCATCGGTGAAGCCAAAGCCCGCCGTGCGAAGAAAGAGATGGTTGAGGCCAACTTGCGTCTGGTTATCTCTATCGCCAAGAAGTACACCAACCGCGGTCTGCAGTTCCTGGATCTGATCCAGGAGGGCAACATCGGTCTGATGAAGGCGGTAGACAAGTTTGAATACCGTCGTGGCTACAAGTTCTCGACCTATGCAACTTGGTGGATCCGTCAGGCCATTACCCGCTCCATCGCGGATCAGGCCCGTACCATCCGTATCCCGGTACACATGATCGAGACCATCAACAAGCTCAACCGTATCTCCCGTCAGATGCTGCAGGAGATGGGGCGCGAACCGAACCCGGAAGAGCTGGCGATGCGCATGGGCATGCCGGAAGACAAGATCCGCAAGGTACTGAAGATCGCCAAAGAGCCTATCTCTATGGAGACGCCCATCGGTGATGATGAAGATTCCCACTTGGGCGACTTTATCGAAGATACCACCCTGGCTCTGCCAGCAGATGCGGCGACCAGCGAAAGCCTGCGCAACGCCACCCGCGAAGTGCTGGCTGGCCTGACCGCCCGCGAAGCCAAGGTACTGCGGATGCGTTTCGGTATCGACATGAACACTGACCACACCCTAGAGGAAGTGGGCAAACAGTTCGACGTGACCCGTGAGCGTATTCGTCAGATCGAAGCCAAGGCACTGCGCAAACTGCGCCACCCGAGCCGCTCGGAAGTGCTGCGCAGCTTCCTGGACGAATAGTCCTGACCCTGTGTCAAACTGCTCTGCCAAAGCCCCGCCATGCGGGGCTTTGTTTTGTCTGGCATTTACCCTTGCGATCCGCTTTGCACCCTCTATCGACCTGGACAATTAGTCGCCAAGTGGTTGATATGCCTATAGACTGCCCTTTCCTCTTCCCCTATAATCCACGCCGCTAAACGCACAATTTGGCCCCTTAGCTCAGTTGGTCAGAGCAGTCGACTCATAATCGATTGGTCGTGGGTTCAAGTCCCCCAGGGGCCACCAATTCCAGAGGGTTAGCGAGATAGTACTCGCTAACCCTCTTTTCAATAGGATACCTATAGGATATCTCAGCCTGTAGAGTAACCACTCTAAAATCACTCCCCAGCCCCTCAAAAATTTTTTCTCCACCAGGAAGAAAAATTATCAGGCCGCTTCGAAATATTCTCTTTTGAGAACCATTGCTAAAATTTTTTCTCCTCCCCAGATTTCCCTTTTCTATCTCTATATATTGAAAAAAACGGGGTTACACGGGTTACGAGGTTACAACTCGGCTCTAGCCCAGTACTGGCGCGGCTTTGCGCTGTAACCCCACTCAGGGCACAAAAAGCGAATAGAGGTTACACGCACAGAAAGAGGCATGAGGTTACAAGCCTGTAGCCCTTGTCTGGTGCGGGCTGTAGCCATTTCTCTTGACGCTGTAACCTGTAACCCCGAGAGGTTACAAAACTATTCATAAATCAATCACTACGCATTGATTAAATATGGATTCATATCAAGCCCAGCGATTTGAGACTGTGCAACCATATGGTTTGGTACTAAACCAAACCTAGAGATGGTGTAACGATGATCAGATTTTTTTCAGCAATATTGATGGCCCTTTCCCTCTCCGCGTGCTCATCACTCCCTGATGATATCCCCTGCAATACCGAACCCGCACACTACGATGCACAAGGGGCATTTGTTCCAACAGCCTACACATGCCCTGAGGCAAGCCCTCGTGCTACGTATGCTCTTAATCAGTGCTCATGGGTAAATGGGTATTACAAGAAAGGGGGGGCATACGTTAGCGGTCACACGAGATGTAAATACAACCTAACCCCACCTGGCTATACCAAGACTGACTCCTACAACGGCTCTACAGCCACATATAGTGAAAGCCTAACCACTGGGAGCGACAGCTCCTACAAAAGCCTTGGTAGTGGATACAGTGGCAGTACCTATAAAAGTTCAGGCAGCAGCTACAACAAGAGCCCCTGCGTCACAGGGTATTGCGGCCCTGTCAAAGTCAAAGGGTACTATCGGAAGAATGGAACCTATGTACGCCCTCACACGAGAAGTTATCCACGGTCGAGACGCTAAACTCAAACCGACCTCAAAACCATAGTCGGGGTTCTATGAAGAACTGCATTAGTGCAGTTCTTCACAGGCAAAGCAAATGACGTAAGACTATGATTTTTAATCAGAAAATCTAGTGACAATGAAGCTTTGTTCAAAGGTCTGTGTACGTAAAAAAGTCACGGAAAATACAAATTTAATAATAAAATCAGATACATAACCAAATCAGAAAGGGCTGTTCTTCTCTACTTTTTTGCAAAAAACTGAAATTCCTTTCACTTCGTGCAATTCCTCCCAAGCCCCCAAACCCCAAGAGCTGCGCGGCCTAGAGCTAGGAAATTGCGATAATCCATTTCTGCAAAAAATTTTCTTAACGAGGCCCGCAGGCGGGAGCGGATGAGCGCGGATTTCGTGACGTGAATAGAACCGTAGCTTTTCTGGACAGTAAAAGACAGGTGAACTTATAGTGGCGTTTAGATAACCCTACAGGCTCTATATGAAGATAACAGGAAGATATCACTGGGGCATTTTGTAAACTTTTATTGGTAGCTCAAAAAAAGATAGGGATAGTCTCTGATTAACTACCCCTATCTTCTATCGAACGGTCACATTCCTACTAACTTTGTAATAATCGCAATGACAATACCCGTGACTATTGGTGCGATATAAAGAGTATGGAACTGTGTAAAAAACTTATCGCTTGGAATGTCGACTGATCTTTCTATTTCATCTCTTGCCCTTTGATGCCGCCCCTCAAGCGAATCTTTCAGCATTTGCTCATCAATAGCCTCATTTATTCTTATGATTTTAATTATTTTCTTTTTGCCCGAGCCAATAAAAGCCATACCAATAAATATGATCCCATATATTACAAATGTGCTTATGCTCTCACTACTACTGATAGCATGTGGGTCAGGCGTTGGCGAGTTGTCCCAAAAAAAGTTTAACCATGGACTTGTGTTTGTATATATGTAATAGACTATGTTTTTGAATGGCGCTGCTATTGCCTCACCAATTCGACTACCATCACTCAATCTAAAATAAAACATTTTCAAAAATGAAACGATGGTTGAAATAGATGACGGAAGAAATATCAACATCCCAATAACTATTTCAATACAAGCTTTCTTTTTAATGGTGTTTAGCATAATTTAATACCCGATTTATTTTTGAGTATGGCCATAAATAATATGGCCATAAATTATATAGCTGTCATACCTGATATTGGCTTCGCGGGATTTCCAGTCGGAAAACACCACCATTCCGCCGGTAAATCCTTTTCCCATTTTTCACGATATAACGGGTATAAATTACTACAACATCTTCATCTGGCGCTGTCATAATGACGCTCCTGTATCGATTATAAAATCACCTTTACAATAGAGCGCCAAGCGTTTACACTTTGTACTGTCAAGTTTAAGTGTGCTGGCGCACAAGCGTAGGGGTGAAAAACCTACGTTGTCAGTGTACTGAGTCACAGGAGGGTGCAACTTCCTGTGACTCATATATATTCATACTTTCTTAGCTTATCAGTTTGATACATCGCCACTTCTAGGCTTACCCCAAAATGGTTTGCAATCGCTCTTGGATTTTTCAAATATTCTGCATTGTTGGGATCGACCAGCAACCATGACGCAAATTCGTTAGCTTGCCATTCAACATCCTCCGTGTAATCAAAGAAAGACATTGCTTGTGAGTGTGCAAACTCAGGAACAATGTTGTGATGCAGAACTAGGTGCCCTAACTCATGAGCCAATGTAAATCTAGCCCGAGGATTACCATCAAGAGCATCCAGATAAACTGAACTTCTAACTTTAATTGATTGCATCGAAGGCGTTGCTTTAGCATATTCAGCAACTAATTCTTCATTCTCACAATATTCTATTGTGATTTGACCATGGTTGTGCAAGACCTCAAGGAAACGCACAATATCAATTCTTCCATTGTCCACAGACTCGGGAGAATACAACTTAATGAACTCTCTTATTTTTTCAACCTCTTTCTGGATAAAACCAGATGAGAGGGGCTTGACCTTGTTTGCCAAGTAACGCTGTTTCAAGTTGAATTCTCCCTAAAAACTAAATCATTTTAATTTTCTCAAGTAGAGCTGTTGCTTTATCATCAGATAATTCAACATACTTTCTAGCAAACGTAACCAATAACTCTCGATGCGAGTCTGACTCTCTTGCATCTATCTTTTGTGAAGGTTGAGACATTTCAACCACCTCATCAAAATCAGAGTCATTAATATATTTTTTATAAACTTCCTTTATTCTTGTGACGACATCCGTGTTTATGGATCTTTTCCCAAGTTCAATAGCTGATAGTTGAGCAACACTTACATCAAGCTTTGTAGCCATGTCTTTAAGTAGTTCATGCTCATCTATTCTGACTTTGCGTAAGAACCGACCCAGCGGGGTGACTGCAGCCATATCTCCTCCTGTGTGTGGGAGCATTTGTCTCTCCCACAATTAGATTAAACAAAAAAAACACACACCAGTCAACAAAAATTGTAGAATTGCAGCACAAAAATCAATATCCATTTGATTTATATGATCATTTTGTCCATTTTCATCATGTATACTCGCGATGGCGTTGCACTAGACATTGGAAGACGAATAAGAGTTTGTGTTTTCCCATGCTGAGCTTTGATGATCCAGCCTTGCTCTAGCGCTAGATGCGCAGCTTTTTTGGAGTCTATCCCCGTGCATATTTCTCTCCATCCCTCTGGCAGTACATAGAATGTGGCACTGTCATCTGAACCTGTCTTCGGGTTCTTTCGATAGCCAACCATCTGGATCGGTCTGTGATTAGGATCATCCCAGTCCGCAAACCGACTGTACTGATAGGCTGTGAAGAACTGGCGAATCTGGCGCAGGGTTGCCGCATCTTCCTGGTTGCCCAGGTGTCCACGGTCGGCCAACCACGCTTCAAGGCAAGTTCGTGCGGCTTTGGTGGCTTCTCCTGCTTGCCATCCAGTGATACCCAAGCGGGTGGCCAGCTCACCAGCAGCCGCAACCAAGGCAAAACGGTTAATAGCTCGCCCTACCTGATTACCGGCTCCCTCTGGGGTCATGGCCGTGGCCAATCGGCGGATCTCCCCCTTCATCCATGCGCAGTGCCCGTTCAGGTCATTGGCCAATGCCTCGACATAGGCACGAAAAGCAGTGCCGTGTTGCCCTTGCAAGCGCTCACGCAGGGTATCAGCGAACTGGCGGCCATCGGCCATGCCGTGCAGCTCCTCAAACGCACCGTGCTTGCCGGTATCACTCGGGATCTGGATAGTGCGGATCTCCATACCGGCAAAGGTTCGCTGGCCCGCTTGCTCGGCGTGGTCTTCCAGGGAAAGCTCACCGGTTGAGAGGAACAGCAGACGCCACTGCTTACGCTCGCGCAGTTCCCCATCTTGGCGGCTTCGGCCCTTGCCCTGTCCATTCGCCAGCATATAGGCGACCAGACCGGCCTCCCGTCCATCCACCTCCTTGATTTCATCCAGGCACAGCAGGGCATCGTTGCGGCGACTGGCGATCCCTTCTATCGCGTTACCGGTAGCTCGCCAGGTATGGGCGAACGCCTCTGGGCCGTACACGCTGGCAGCAGCCATCATCACGGTGGTCTTGCCATCGGTACTCTCGCCTTTCAGGTGGAACCCGCCCCCCTCCACCCCGATCAGCGATAGTAGTGGGGCAGCAAAGGCACACGACATGGCAAAGGCTAACCGACTATTACCGACCGCCAGGGCGGCAACCTGTGCTTGCCACTCCACCAAGGTGCCGGACGTGGTGAAGTCGTTATTCACATAGCCGGTGGTTTGCAGGATCACCTCGTTGGCATCCGGCCCCAAGTTGCCATTTGGCAGCACATAGGCCCGCTTGTGCCATCCAGTGCGCTCGACACAGGTGATCCTGGCTTGCGGCTGGCAGCTCATCAGGTAATCGCGCAGCAGGTTCTTTTTGCTCATGTTGATATAACTGAGCCCGCTTTCCGCTAGCTGGCCGAATACCTCCTCTCCACCTTTGTGAACCAGCATGCGCATGGGCATCGCCCAACGGCGGGTCTTGCCATTGGTATCCCGCCACTCCAGCAACCGGCCAAAGCCTTGGCCCTGCTCGGTGTGTGTGATCGCCCTGACATGTAGCGGGGAACTGATAGGCACCGGCACCCGCTCGGCCTCCTCCCCCTTGCCACGCCACTCCATGGCGAAGAGTCGATCTTTCCCCATGCTGTAGTTGTCGGGAAGTTCTGGTGTCTCTGGTGCTTGTTCTGTTGGGGTCTTGGTATCTGCGAAAGAGGTCATGATCGCCTTCTTGGTATCGAGCAGCCCATGGGCCTGGTGGTAATCGTTCCAGTCACCAGCTTCACCAGGAAGGCAGATCAGCCCCCCTATCGCTGTTGCTGCTTCTTGGGCTTTGGCTTGGCCAGGGTTGCCATCAATATTGGCGTCGTTGTCACCGGCAATCAGGATCGGCTCTGCCCCTTCTCGGCGCTTGGCTATCTCCGCCACGGCTAGCAGATTGCTTGCATCCATGGCGCAATAGACGGTTGCCCCTGTCGCCAAATGGACAGAGACACCAGTTGCGTAACCTTCACAGATTGCCACCCGTAGCCCGCCGGTTAACCGGTGAAATGCCCCTGCTTTCTGGCCGCCGGCCAAATAGCGCTTTTCGCCCTGGGGGTCGATGAGCTGGACGTTGACCAGCTGATCATGTTCATCAGTAAGCGGGATAACCAGGGAGCCCTGGGGGAAGTTGTGCCGCGCTTCTCGGATCAGGGTCTGATTGGTATCTGCCAGCCAGTCAGGCAGGTGCTTGAGGGAGAGATAGGGGCTACGGCCCTTAACGCAATCCCCCATGATTGAGGCGGCCCTGGTGCAGGCTTTGCGCTTGGCTTTCTCTTCATCCTGTCTGGCTTTGGCTGCTACCTGCTCGGCGTTCTGTCGGCGGGCGGCTACCTCGTTTGCATCGAGACCGTCTGGGGATAACCCGAGCAAGGTAGCCACCTCTTGGGCGGCCTCCTTGGTGCTCTTGTGGGTGGCCTTGGCCAGAAGGGTTAAGCCATCACCGGCGCCGCACTGGGAACAAATCCAGGTGCCCCGCCCCTCCTTGTCATCCAGGCGAAACCGGTCTTTACCACCGCAGGCAGGGCATGGGCCATGCTGGCCACGCTTGGGAACTGATAGACCAAGTTCAGCCAGGATAAAGGGCCATTGGCCACGGGCTGCCAGGGAGACATCAGAGACAATTCGAATAGAGGTCATGACTCACCTCCAGGCAGCCGATCATTCAGCTCGCTGATCCGGCAAGAGTTGGTGTCTATGTCTTTCGCCAGTGCCTTGAGCAGGCCAGAAAG
The DNA here is from genome assembly GCF_963862045.1 of Aeromonas sp. 159. Lineage (NCBI taxonomy): Bacteria > Pseudomonadati > Pseudomonadota > Gammaproteobacteria > Aeromonadales > Aeromonadaceae > Aeromonas > Aeromonas sp. 159. The sequence continues at coordinate 23,007 of NZ_CAWLMI010000009.1, forward strand.
GCCATAGGTAAACTCTTCATGGTCGATGCGGCTCTTACGCTCCCAATCCACGCTAGCGGACAACAAATGGGAAAGGGTATGAAGGGCACACACTGACGTATCCAGTTCAGCAGTGACGCGGGTAAGCTCTTTTGAGGGGTTCTGATGGATGTTCATGCTTGCCCCCTTTTCGCATTGGGAATACGGGCAACAAACACGAGCGGCAAGCCAGGCAGATTGGCACGCGCTTGGGCTTCGGTATCAGCGACGGCAGAAATGGTGCGTATACGGTGAAGGTCAGAGACCCTACCATGGGTGGCGATCAAGAAGGTGAAGATCATGATTACTATCCTTGGTTTTGGTAGACCAAGGCGGATCGGGTAGCCGCAAGACAGTGCCAAACCAAGGAAGGCACAGTGGGGGCGTTTTCTTTGGCTCCCGACCCATGCCCCCAAAAAAGGATAGATCTCCGGCATGAGGCCGAAGATGGGGGAAATGGTGCAAATTGTCCTTGGTTTAGTCATTGCCTGCGGGTGTCTAATCCGCCAGCCATACCAAGGGGTGTCTAAGCCCTTGGTGACCTGAAGGCTATCCGAATTGATCTGTGGATGCAACTCTTGCTGGGGATCAGGGGCTTTGCTATGGTGCATGGGCTTGCTCCTCTGGATTTGGGGGTGGGGTAAGCAAATAGGGAGCCCTGGCAGGCTCCCTTTTGTTTTTCTGGGCGGTTACTTCCCCAACTCCCTTTTCAGCTGCTGCCGTTTGCCTGGACTGTCACACAACGCCAGCAGATCAGCGCACTCCGGACGGGTTGAGGTAATGAGCGCCTTGCGTGCTGCGGGGTTATCCCCCTCCAGCGCCACCGGCTCGCCGTTCAATGCCTCATTGAGAGCACTCCCCAACTCGGCAAGTGCCCAGCGGCGGGCCTCCTCGAGCCCCATGATGCACCCTTTGGCACGGGTCAACGCAGCCAGCTCTGCCAACTGTTGTTTGAGCGGTTTCAAGATGGCGGGCACCAACTTGTTGTCGAGGTGGTTGTCATACCATCCGGCGACCCTCCGCTTGGCGAGGTCGGTTTCACGCTGGGCATCATAGAGCGGCAATGCCAAGCGTTTCTCTTGGCGCTCCGACATGCTGGCCGCCGCTTGGGCATCCTCTATCAACTCGGCCAATTCGCGGTATTCCCGCGCCTCCTCCAGCGAGACCTCTCCCCCTATCATCTGGCTTATCCGCCCTTGACGCAGCTCCTCACGGCGCGCCTGGGCAGACGGGATTTGCGCCATCAGGTTTTTGCGCTGCTCGCGCAAGGTCAATATCTCGTGGTCGAGTTCCATCAGCTTGCTGTGTTCGCTTTGAAACAGGGTCACGTGTTCATCCAGTCGGTTGGCTCGGGTGGCTGCGGGGGCTGTCGGCACGGCCTGCACAGAAGGATTCTCTTGCATCGTGTTACTCCTCAGTGACAAGGGTGATGGCATCAAAAGCGGCGTAGGCGGTTGGTTCGCCCAAGGCGTAGGTCTGGGCGCGGTTGTAGCGAATGCCCCAGCAGGCCAAGTCGTCAATGTCGCCCGCCGTGAGGCGGTGGGTGTGGTTGACGGTGAGCACCTGCAGGTTCTCGGCCAGCGTGATGGCCAGATAGGTGCCTGGCATATGCTGGTGCGAGACAAAGCCCAAGTCCGCAATCTTCATGCGCTGGGTTTTATCCCGAACCTGTCCGGCCTTGAGGTGGGCTTTCTGGTGAGCGCGCAGCAGGTCGCCGCCGACCATCACCACCAAGCGCGGGTCTTGGCGGTACGCCTCGGGCAGCTTCTCAATCAGGGCATAGACCATGCTGTCGAGGTCGGTGAAATCGCCCTTGCCGCTGGTTGAGAAGGTGACCGCATCGCGCAGCACCCGCAGCCCATCGGGGTCAGCAGCCTTGGCCAAGGCGGGCCAGCCCACCATCACATCCTCCCCGTTGGGGTTGGCAACGGGGTCGGTATTGACGGCAGCAGATTGGCCATGGAAGCCGACCCGTATCAAGTCATCACCAAAGGCGGCCAAGGCCAGCTCTTCGAGCAGGGCGTTAACCTGGGCTTGGTCGAGCCCTTCCAGCATTTGGGCCAGCTGTTGCCATGTCCAGATAACGCTGCTGTCCATCTCTTCGTATTGGTGGGCGCGCTTGCTAGGTTTGGCCGGTACCATGAAACGCGCTTGCGCCTTGCGGCCACTGCGCAGGGTTGGCTTGAGCGGGTCAAAGCGCGGGGCGTGCGGGTCATCCACCCCCAAGATAGAGACCATCCACAGGAACGGGACGGCCTGCAAAATGGCCGCCGTCAGAGCCAAACTGGTGGCATTGTCGAGGTTGCCGAAACTGGGTTGCGGCGCGGGGGCAAAGCTCATGCGCACATCGCGCAGCAGGTCAGATAAGGTCATCAGAAAGGCTCCTTAGTAGAGGGGGTAGGTGTTGTCAGAGTCGGGGTTATCACGGCGGCCAGCAGTGGGCGGGTCTGGTGGGCAGGGCATCATGCTGGCGAGCTTTTTGTTGATGCTGTCGATATCCGACACCAAGGTTTCCAGCTGCTTAAACATGCGATCAGGGTCTGGTGTCCGGTTCACCGGTTTGGTGGGGACTGGCACAGGCAAAGAGGCTGGCACCAAGAGCGGGCGCGCCTCGGGCCGCTTGGCACTGAATTGCAGTTGGGTCAGCCCCGTGATGGTCGGCTGGTCGGTGACAGAGACCCCCGCCAGATACCACTGGCCAGTTCCTGCAAAGTTTTCAGCCGCCTCAATGGTGCAAAAGCCGTGGCTGCCGTTGGCGTTGAGGTCAATCAGCTCAAGGGTCGGACAAAGTACCGCCATCAGCTTGAGCTGGCCGTCTTCCTCTTGCACCTTCACCGCATCCACATAGCCAAGTGGGCGAATGCGTGCCCCCTCTGGCCAGAGGTTGGCCACATAGAAACTCGGGTTGTAGGTCTGGGCCAGCTCGCGCAGGCACTCGGGGGTAATAGTGCGGCCATCCAGTGTTGGCCCCGCCGTGGCGATGCACACCCAGCCGGTTTTGACTTGACTACTCATAGCACCCACCGATCATTTGAAACGGGCTTTTTTTGCTCTTTAGCGGCCTGCTCATCCAGCTGTTTTTGGCGTTCGTTCATGCTTTGACACAGCGGGGCGTGCGCCTCCGGCGACAGCCCTCGCGCCAGTGCGATGGCCATGGCGCTGGCTCGCTTGGCTGAAGGGCTCAGGGTGTGGCTATAGGCCAGTGTGGACACCCAAGAGTGACCGCAACTGGCATCAGTGCATTGGCAATAGAGATTGGCGATCCCTACCGTCATGCGATTGGTTTTGGTGATCCGGCCTAATTGGCCGCACTCGGTGCACATTACGCGCATAGTGCATACCTCCTGGTTATTGGACGGAGTTCGCGGGTTTGCTGGAATGCAGCATCTTGCGGGAGGCGAGGAACGCATCGAGATCGGCGCGTTCGTAGAGGGTACGGTTGCCAATCTTGTAGTAAGGGAGTTCATAGCGGCCATTGCTGGCCCAGACCCCGAGGGTCTTCTCAGACAACCCAAGGTAAGCGGCAGCCTCACGGCGAGTGAGGCGATTACTAATGGTTTGGCTGGTAGATGATGTCATATTGATAGCCCTCTTGGTTTACGAGGGCTATCTTCCATATTTCATGTTTAATACCGGAACAAAAATGAAAAAGTGATTTTTGTGTATGAGTATTAATGATGCATGGACGTGTTAGGCATTGGATGGTTCATAGATAGAGGCAACAATCGAGTACAGTTTGTTGTCGCCAGACAAACTATTTTTTAAGGTTCTCAAATAAAGCTCATCAGTGAACTTCTTAGACAGTGGAATAACTGTCCTTTTTATTTTATCGGCTCCCCAATCTTTATACCTACTATCAAAATAAAGATACTCTTGCAGTCGTTCATAACAAACATGGCAATTAGCTACTTTCAATACAATCAACACATCCATCAACTCAATTAACTTATAGTCTATTATTTTATTGAGCGTTGTATGTCCTTTGACCTGCAATGGTCGTTTTCTTACTTCACCAATCTCTAATTCTTTGCGCCATACAGAGAGCAAACTTTTCAGCGAGGATAAAATCTCATCATTCGAACTATTCTCAAGATCAATACTCAACAAGACTTTTCCATCTGGTTTCATTGGCGGGGCACATGGTACAACGTCGCCAAATTCACTCCTGAATTTCATGACGTTACGTGACACAGAGTCAACATAGCGATGATGTCGGTTGGCTCGGAGTGTATGCTCATAATAAAACTTCAACGCCCCAACTGATAATGGTCGTACAACATCTGTTTGACTAAGTACATTGGGCTCTCGTTCTGCATACTTGTTACAGTTGACGTGAAGAATATGCTTGTCCATTTCGCTCAATTTCATGCTGATGGCCAACGCCTCATCTTCATAATCGATAAGCTCAATAAATGATTCAGTCATAATATCGTTCACAATTGGGAATAATGGTTCCTCCAGTTTCAATAGCCCGACCACTTCTGACATAGCCTTTTCATTGAGTAATGGCTGGTATTTATCACCATAAAGTATCTCAGCCCTTACTGTGACTTCATCAAGAATCGTCGCCACATCCATTGAAAAAAGATAGTCATACGACTTAGATAGTAAGCCTTCCCAAATATTTTCTTTATTTAATAAATCAAGCAAAGCTTTAACTCCTTGAATTATTCATTGAAGCGCTCAGCAATAATCGACGTTGCTCGTCTTCTGGCAGCGTGGCAAAAATAGTCAACAAATTACTATTGGCATTATTTTTACTATCCAGGCGGCCCGCATATTCCAAAATATCCCGCTCAATCCTGGTAGCCGGTTTACGCAGCTCGTCAGCGGTGAAGTGGATGTAACCCTGGGTGACATCGGCACTGCGCAAGGTGCGGTGGTTCATCAGGCGCTTGATGGTGTACTGACCGACCTCGGCCAGTTCGGCCACGGTGCCGAAGGTACGGCGGGCATCGTGGCATTTGAACTCCAACGCTGGCAGGCCGTCAGGATTAGGGTTCGGTACAGTGGCCGCGCAGATCTTGGCTATGACGCGGCGCGGCTCATGGATAGGGCGCTCTGGATTGCGACCAGGGAACACAAACCGGCTCTGTTTCAGGTTCCAGTGCCAACGGCGGCGGAAAATGGTGAGCAGGGTATCGGTGATCGGCAGCTCCAGCGGATCACCATTCTTGGTCTGGTCAATCCAGAAGTAGCCGCCGCTCATGCTGACCCGATCCCAGGTGAGCTGGAATACTTCCGTGCGGCGTAACCCCGTAAACAGTGCCATGTCGATGGCATCGCAGACGGTGGCGGTCGTATCGTCCCGCCAGTCGATGGCGTGCTGCCTGACCTGCTCCACAGCATCTAGCCAGCGCCTGAGTTCGTGGGTGCGGATCCGGTCGTTGCGTCTGGGGGTGTTGTGCCAAAGCCGCTTGCTGCTCAGGACTTCGGTTGGTGGCTCGGGCAGCATGACCCGATCATTGGCATCCCGATAGTGATCACGGGCAAAGCGCCACACGGCCCGCAGTGTGCGCGCCCAGCGGTCAGCCTGCGCCTTGCTGCCCTTGCCGGTGCCAGCCTTGCGAAACTCTGGCGATGCGCCGTGCCAGGCACTGGGCAACCCTTCGGTGATGGCCTTGTGGCGAACCTCGATCTTTTCCCGTGTGAGTTTGACCAGGGGGATCGTCATCCAGTCGCCGGAGTAGTTGTTGAGATCGGCGCGGTAGTGCTTGGCCGTTTCTGCTCTGATCCGGTCGCCACGGCTGGCAAGGTAGGCATCTATCGCCTCGCCCAGGGTGACTTTCAGCTTGTCCTGTTCGCGGCGGATCACGTTGGGGTTCTGGCCAGTGATGGCCACGTCTCCCAAGATCTCCAGCGCCTTGGCGCGGGCCATGTCGATGGTCAATGCCGGATAGCGCCCCAAGGTAGCCCTGATAAAGCGCCCCTCTTTCCTCTTGGCCACGCTAAACGACTTGGTTCCAGTGGCCCCGACCCGAAGCCTCAGCCCCTGCACCATGGCATCACAGTACTCGACCTGCTTCCCCTCTGGTGCGCGGGGCAGTGCATCGATCGTGGCCTTGGTGAATTTGAACGCTTTCATCTTCCCCCCACAAACCAGGCTAGCCAGAGGAAGGGCAGGCAAGACAGGTCTTGTAACCTCTGTAACCTCTGACTATTTATGGTGAGGTTACAAACAAACCCAGTAAAACCGTGGCCTGTAGAGAGATGTAACCTTGTAACCTCTGTAACCTCAATATTTAAACCCTATGCGACCTTTTTTGGCCCAAGGGGGAGTGGCGTTTGCCGCTCCTTTCCCTGGCTAGCCTGCTCTTGGCCGACCAATCGATCCAGGTATCCTAGAAATCGATTGGTCGAAAAAGGATACCTATAGGATATGACAGAGGGAGAATATAGGGGAAGATCAGGGAAGGTCATAAAATGATCAGCGCGCTCTAAGATATTGATTTATATAACATCATATACTGTACGTAAATACAGTAAAATGCATTTTCCCCACGCTCATAATCGATTGGTCGTGGGTTCAAGTCCCCCAGGGGCCACCAAATTGAAAAAGGCCGCTCATCATGAGCGGCCTTTTTGCATCTGCAGATCGGGTAATGTCCAGTGATGAGCTCGATGAGGTCATAGAAAAGACCCGCCATGGGCGGGTCTGGGCAGGGTCCGGATCAGGCGCCTCACTCAGAGACAAGGAGCCTAATGCTGAGCCTCAGGTTTGCTCGTTGCTGCCGCTCTGGATGGATGAGCGACGCCCGGCGGGTAGCATCCGGGTAACCAGATTGCTGCGCTGACGCCAGGAGGTGAAGACGATGGCCAGCAGGTGCAGACCAATCAGTCCCTGCAGCGCCACCACGCACCACTCATGCCACTCGTCAGCCCCCAGTTCAAATCCCGTCTCGGTATTTTGAAACCAGCCGCTGCCAGCAGTGGCCAGCACAACCAGCCAGAGCGCCCACACGGCCAGCTTGCCGCTACCGTGATGACCCGGTGCCGGAGGCTGCCGCTCACGCATCTCGCGCGCCTGCTGGCGAAAATCCTCACCATTGGGGATGAGGGCACCAAGGCGGGCGTAGCCACGGGCAAAAGTGAGCCCCCAGAGCAGACGTAAGGAGACCAGCCCAATGGCGCCGTAACCCAGCCACTCGTGCCACTCCTCGCCCGCTTCGTTAACCCAGAGATTGCCGATGCAGACCGCCGCCAAGCCCCAATGGGTCAGGCGAACCAGCGGATCCCAGCGAAAGGGCTCACCCTTTTTGCTTGGCATATTTGTGGTACTCCTTCTTCAGGTCGTTGACCTTGGCCAGATGTTCGCGCGCCTTGGCCTCATCACCCGCCTTGAGTGCGGCCAGGCTGGCGTCCAGCTCGGTCTGTACCTCGTTCATCCCTTCAAGGAATTTCTCTTTCTTAGCAGCCGGCATGTTCTTCTGCTTGGCCACATCCAGCTGGGCCTTCATCTCGTTGATGTGCTTCTCCATGGTGGCTGCATCATCAGCCTTGACGGCCTGCTTGTAGTTGAAGCCAATCTTCTTCATCGGCTGTTCCAGATCACCCGCCACGGCAGGCAGGGTCATCAGGCCAAACATCAGGGGCAGCAGCAGGGGGCGGACGGTTTTCAACATGGGATTTCCTTATATAACGACATGCTCGAATTGTTAGGGGTACTTATGAATCCAAACAAGAATTCATTACCAGCATGATGCCATGACTCATGGTGAAACGTTTGTGAAAAATGCTGTTTTTTGTGGCAAATAGTGACAGATATGCCGCGCTTGTTTGCGCTTGGTAACTGATTGAACGCAGGTGACGCGCACCATGAGGATGGTTGAAAGCGGTAAACAGGGACAAAAAACCCCGCCGTAGCGGGGTCTGAATCAGCTGGCCAATGGCTTGCGTCAGTTACTCCTGTTCGCGAGCAATGGCGCGCCAGCCGATATCCTTGCGGTAGAAGACGCCATCCCACTTGATGCGGCCAGCGAGCTGATAGGCACGCTGCTGGGCTTCTGCCACAGTGTGGCCGAGGGCGGTTGCACACAACACGCGGCCGCCAGCGGTCAGGCTGATATCGCCCTCCAGACGGGTACCGGCATGGAACACCTTCTCACCCGCCACTTCATCCACCGGCAAGCCGCTGATGGGGTGGTTGGTGCTGTAATCGCCGGGATAGCCTCCCGCCGCCAACACCACGCCGATGGCGGCGCGGGGATCATAGATGGCCTCTTTCTGATCCAGCTTGCCTGCGCAAGCGGCCAGGCAGAGCTCCACCAGATCGGATTGCATCCGCAGCATGATGGGCTGGGTCTCGGGATCGCCGAAACGGCAGTTGAACTCGATCACCTTGGGATTGCCTGCACCGTCGATCATCAGACCGGCGTAGAGGAAACCGGTGTAGACGTTGCCCTCGGCCGCCATGCCGCGCACGGTCGGCATGATCACCTGCTCCATCACGCGTCGATGTACCTCGGCGGTCACTACAGGCGCCGGGGAGTAAGCCCCCATACCGCCGGTGTTGAGGCCGGTATCACCGTCGCCAACCCGCTTGTGATCCTGACTGGTGGCCATCGGCAGCACATGCTCGCCATCGACCATGACGATGAAGCTGGCCTCTTCCCCCTCCAGAAACTCCTCAATCACCACCCGGGAGCCCGCTTCGCCAAAGGCATTGCCGGAGAGCATGTCGCGCACCGCGTCTTCCGCTTCCTGCAAGGTCATGGCGACAATCACCCCCTTGCCCGCCGCCAGACCATCGGCCTTGATGACGATGGGGGCGCCCTTCTCGCTCAAGTAGGCGAGTGCTGGCTCCACTTCGGTGAAGTTCTGGTACTCGGCAGTCGGGATGGCGTGACGGGCCAGGAAATCCTTGGTGAAAGCCTTGGAGCCTTCCAGCTGGGCTGCGGCAGCGGTCGGGCCAAAGATCGGCTGACCGGCGGCGCGGAAGGCATCCACCACCCCTTTCACCAGCGGCGCTTCCGGCCCGACGATAGTGAGGCCGACCTGCTTCTCTTTGGCAAAGGCCAGCAGCCCTTCGATATCGGTCGCCTCGATGGCGACGTTCTCGACACCCGGCTCAAGCTGGGTGCCTGCGTTACCCGGCGCCACAAAAACGTGACGCACCAGCGGGGAATGTTTGGCCTTCCAGGCCAGGGCGTGTTCACGGCCACCGTTGCCAATGATCAGTACTTTCATCGTATCGCTCGCTTCTATTTGTGGTCACTGGACGGCCACCCGGGCCGTCAGTCAGTGGAAATAGTCAGTTGAAAAGAGACAACAAAAGGGCCGCCATCGGCAGCCCCTGACCCATCAATGACGGAAATGGCGCATGTTGGTGAACACCATGCACATGCCGTGCTCGTCGGCGGCGTCGATCACCTCCTGATCGCGCATCGAGCCACCCGGCTGGATCACGCAGGAGATACCGGCCTGCGCGGCAGCATCGATACCGTCGCGGAACGGGAAGAAGGCATCGGAGGCCATCACGGAGCCCGCCACGGTCAGTCCTTCGTCCGCCGCCTTGATACCGGCGATTTTGGCCGAATAAACACGGCTCATCTGGCCTGCGCCGACGCCGATGGTCTGGCCATCTTTGGCGTAGACGATGGCGTTGGATTTGACGAACTTGGCCACTTTCCAGCAGAACAGCAGATCTTGCAGCTCTGCCTCGGTCGGCTGGCGCTTGCTGACCACGGTCAGATCACCCAGCGTCACCATGCCGAGATCCCGCTCCTGTACCAGCAGGCCGCCGTTGACGCGCTTGAGGTCAAAGCCTTGCGCCGGTGCCGTCCACTGACCGCATTCGAGCAGACGCACGTTCTGCTTGGCAGCGACCGCATCGCGGGCCTCCTGGCTGACGGTGGGGGCGATGATCACTTCGACAAACTGGCGGGCCACGATGGCTGCCGCAGTGGCGCCATCCAGCTCGCGGTTGAAGGCGATGATGCCGCCAAAGGCGGAGGTGGGGTCGGTCTGGTAAGCGCGATCGTAGGCACTCAGCAGGTCGTTACCGATGGCCACGCCGCAGGGGTTGGCATGCTTGACGATGACGCAGGCCGGCTCGTCGAACTCCTTCACACACTCCAGCGCCGCATCGGTATCGGCGATGTTGTTGTAGGAGAGCGCCTTGCCCTGCAGCTGGGTAGCGCTGGAGACAGAACCCGGCGCGGCATGCTCTTCGGCGTAGAAGGTGGCTGCCTGATGGCTGTTTTCGCCGTAACGCATGTCCTGCTTCTTGATGAACTGGCTGTTGAAGGTGCGCGGGAAGCGGGACTCCTCGTCACCCTCCTTGTTGTCACCGTAAGAAGGAACCATGGTGCCGAAATAGTTGGCGATCATGCCATCGTAGGCAGCGGTGTGCTCGAAGGCAGCGATGGCAAGATCGAAACGGGTCGCCAGTTTCAGGCTGTTGCCGTTGGCATCCATCTCGCGAATAACCCGATCATAGTCGGCAGCTTTGACGACGATAGCGACATCTTTGTGGTTTTTGGCGGCAGAGCGCACCATGGTCGGGCCGCCGATGTCGATGTTCTCGACCGCATCGGCCAGAGTGCAGCCCGCTTTGGCCACGGTGGCAGCAAAGGGGTAAAGGTTGACGACAACCATGTCGATGGGGGAGATAGCGTGCTGGGCCATGATGGCGTCATCCTGATCCCGACGGCCGAGGATGCCGCCATGAACCTTGGGATGCAGGGTCTTGACCCGGCCATCCATCATTTCAGGGAAACCCGTGTAGTCGGAGACCTCGGTCACCGGCAGACCCGCCTCGCCAAGCAGCTTGGCGGTACCGCCCGTGGAGAGCAGGGCAACACCACGCTCGTTGAGTGCCTTGGCAAATTCCAGAATGCCAGTTTTGTCAGACACACTCAGCAGTGCACGGCGAATGGGTCGAGCTTGTTCCATCACACTATCGTCCTCAACATAACGGGGACCGTTCCATGGGAGGCGAGGCTCAACACAGAGAGTCCCCAAATAAATGGAAGTGGGGGATTTCGCAAACCACTCTCGCCCCGACATCCGGCAAAAGCGTTTTAGGAAATGCCCGCTTGGTGCGGCGCTCTGTTATGGGCGCGTATTCTACACAAAAAATGTGACCTGTGGTGGATTTTTTGAAACAGCAAAGCCTTATTTGGCGCGGCGTTAAACGTTTTCCACTTGATTTTCTCGAAACGTTTGCACTTTCAGTGTTTTATGGGAAAAAGGGTCGCCAGGAGATGTTTATCTGCCCCTTTTATGCCCTTGGCTGGCAATCCATGGGCAAAGGGGTGATAGTGGATTCCGGTTTTTGTGGCGGCATACATTCAAGGGGAGAGAGAGCATGTATCGGATCGGTGAACTGGCCAAGGCGTGCGGGGTCAAGGCAGATACCCTGCGTTTTTACGAGAAGAACGGGCTTATCTCACCGGGGATCCGCAACGAATCCGGCTACCGCCTCTACAGCGAACAGGACAAGCGGCGGCTGGAATTCATCATCCGCGCCAAGTCGGTGGGCTTCTCGCTGGCCGATATCGGCGAGCTGCTCGACCTCGATACCAACAAGGCCAAAGTCACCTGTCAGGAGGTGAAAGCGGTAGCCGACACCAAGCTGGCCCAGGTGGAGCAGAAGATCATCGAACTGACCCGCTTTCGCGACAATCTGCGCGAGCTCTCCAATATCTGCTGCGGCGGGCCGCGCTCGGCGGAGCACTGCGCCATCCTCGAGACGCTGGAATCTGGCGCCCCTGCCCATCACGAGCACCACAGCCACGACCAGCATGACCCGGTTCACGGCTGACATGGTATGCCTGACTGAGCGTGCCTAGCTCAGTGTGACTGACTCGGCGTGCCCGACGCATTGCTCCGGCGGCGATTTGGTGACAAAATCGCCGCGTTTTTAACCGGTGCAAGTGCATCCGGTTGCCGGGCGCTAGCCTGCACAGGCACCCGCAGCGAAAACCACCATCCAGACACAAGCATCAACACACCAAGAGAAAAGAAGAGGTGCCATCATGGCCAAAATTCGGGTCGACCAACCCGCCCTCCCCCGTGAGGAAAATGCGCAAGGGGGCTGCTATGCCCATCAGCGCGGCGAAATAAAGGATAACCATCTGCACGCCCTGCTCTCCGATCCGCTGTTTCGCAGCCGGGTCGAGCGCAACAAGAAGGGCAAGGGGAGTTACCAGCGCAAGGCCAAATTTGGCAAGCGGTGGGAGCCTGGCCAACAGCAGATGATCCGCGTCTGCTGCTGAGCGGGTTTCTACCGACCATAAACAATCAGGGCGCCATTGGCGCCCTGATTGTTTTGACAGAAGAAGCGATTTGGCAACGCCAACTCACCACCTCAAAGTTGCACCTCAACAGGCTACTCACTCATCCATAAAGAGTTCGAGCAGCACGTTGAGATAGCGATGGCCGAGAGAAGTGAGCTGCCAGCTATCCCCCAGATCCTCGATCAGCTCCTTGCTTTGGGCGATGGCGAGCACCGTCTCCACCCGTTCCAGCGGCAGGCCGGTATAGGCCTCGAACTCCGCCTTGGGGGCCGGTTCAAACAGGCGGAAGCGGTTCATAAAGTATTCGAGCGGCAGATCGTCTGCCGTCACCTGCCACTGCTCGTCCAGATAGGGGCGACTCTTGTCCAGATACCCTTTCGGATGCTTCACCTTGGCGGTGCGCAGGATCTGTTGGTTCGCGAGATCAGTCACCTTGCCATGGGCGCCACAGCCGATCCCCAGATAGTCGCCAAAGCGCCAGTAGTTGAGGTTGTGATGGCACTGGTAGCCCTCTTTGGCATAAGCCGAGATCTCGTACTGGCGATAACCGCTGGCGGTGAGCATGGCGTGGCCCTGCTCATAGATGTCCCACAGGGTGTCATCTTCCGGCAGTGTGGGCGGCTTGGAGGCAAACGCCGTGTTCGGCTCTATGGTGAGCTGATACCAGGAGAGGTGCGGCGGGGCGCAGTCGATAGCCTGCTGCAGGTCATAAAGGGCATCATCCAGACTCTGATCCGGCAGACCGTGCATCAGATCCAGATTGAAGGTAGGCAACTTGATGGCGTGGGCCAGTGCCGCCGCCTTGCGCGCCTCTTCCGGGCCGTGAATGCGGCCGAGGCGGCTCAGCTTCTCCTGCTGGAAGCTCTGCACACCGATGGAGATGCGGTTGATGCCGGCGCGCTGGAAACCGGCAAACTTGTCCGCCTCCACCGTGCCCGGGTTGGCCTCCATGGTGATCTCGCAATCTGCGGCGAGCGGAATACGGGCCCGCACCCCGTCCAGCAAGGCTTGCATCGCCTCCACCGTCAACAGGCTGGGGGTGCCGCCACCGATAAAGATCGAGGAGAGCGGCCGCCCCTGTGCCCACTTCAGATCCTGATCCAGATCCTCCAGCAGGGCGGCGACATATTCGAGGTGAGGCAACTCCCCCTTCTGGGCATGGGAGTTGAAGTCACAGTAAGGGCACTTCTGGACGCACCAGGGCACATGAATATAGAGAGAGAGCGGCGGCAGTTGCAGCATGGGGCTTCCAATAAAACGGGGGCTCAAGGCCCCCATTGTAGATGACTATGTGTAATTGACCGTGTGTAACCGACAAGGTGGCGAATTGGCTCAGTGCGCCGCAGCCAGCGCCGCTTTGAGCTTGGCCAGCGCCTGACCGCGATGGCTCAGCTGGTTTTTCAGCTCGGCGGGCATCTGGGCGGCGGTGCAGTCGTGATCCGGCACGAAGAAGACCGGGTCATAGCCGAAACCATGCTGACCGCGCGGCTCGTCGATGATCATCCCTTCCCAGCTCGCCTGACAGATGATGGGGGTGGGATCATCGGCGTGGCGCATATAGACCAGCACACACCAGAAGCGGGCGCTCTTCAGGTACTCGGGGGCACCTTGCAGCTCGCCGAGCAGCTTCTCGATGTTGGCCTTGTCGCCGGCACCCACACCGGCAAAGCGGGCGGAGTAGACGCCGGGGCGCCCTTGCAGCAGATCGACTTCCAGACCGGAATCATCGGCCACGGCGGGCAGACCGGTAATGCGGGCGGCGTGGCGGGCCTTGATGATGGCATTCTCGACGAAGGTGGTGCCGGTCTCATCGGCATCGGAGACCGCAAACTCGCTCTGTGGGATCACCTGGATCTTCATATCGGCCAGCATGGCGGCCAATTCCTTCACCTTTTTCTGGTTACCTGTTGCCAGGACAAGCTTGTTCATCGAGCACCTCCGCAAAAATAATCTGCGCATTCTATGCGGCGCAAGCGTTTAGTAAAAGCGTCAATTACACCCGCTGTGATGGGGTTACGGGGGATTTGCCGCCATCGAATAACCAGCTTTTTAATACATGTTTCCATAATGGAATAACCAAAGTGATTAAATACCATTTCTATTCATTACTGTGAGTCAGTAGACTCGCGCCCCAATTCATTAACCTGGCTGACTAAAGAGGTGACAGATGCCATTGATACTTTTACTCGTACTACTGGTGCTGTTCAGTCCGCTGGCTATCGACATCTACCTTCCCGCCATTCCGCAGATGGCCGAGCAGCTGGGCGCCGAAGTAACTCTGATGCAGGGCACCATCACCTGGTTCCTGTTCAGCATGGGGCTGGGGCAACTGCTTGTTGGCCCGCTGGCCGATCGCTACGGTCGCAAGCCCATCGCGCTGGGCGGCGTGCTGCTCTATGGCCTGAGCGCGCTGGGGGCCGGTTTTGCCGCCAGCCTCGGTGAATTGATGCTGGCCCGGGTGCTGCAGGGCTTCGGCGCCTGCGCTACTTCGGTCGCCGCCTTCTCGGTGGTACGTGACAGCTACGGCCCGAAAAAGAGCGGCCAGATGATCTCCTACCTCAATGGCGCCATCTGCTTTATTCCTGCGCTGGCCCCCCTGCTCGGTGGCTGGCTCACCGCCAAGGCGGGCTGGTCTGCCAACTTCTGGTTTATGGCCGGTTATGCGCTCATCGTCGGCAGCTGGCTGATGTGGCGGATGCCGGAGACCCGCCCGGAGGAGACCCGTAGCGAAGGCGCCCTCATCAGCTGGTCTCGCTACAGCCCGGTACTGCGCTCCCCCAGCTTCCTGTTCAACGCGGCGCTGTGCATGCTGGCGATGGCGGTGATCCTCGCTTATGTCACCGCCGCACCGGTGCAGCTGATGGTGAAACTGGGGCTGGATATGAGCGGCTTTAGCTACTGGTTTACCGCCAACGCTGCGCTTAACATTCTGGCCTGTTTCATGGCCCCGCGCTTTATTGCCAAGGTAGGGCCAAGACGCACCCTGCGTATCGGCCTGCTGGTACTGATGCTCTCGGCCATCACCCTGACCCTCGCGATGCACATCGAACATCCGCTGGCGATGATGGGGCCGGTGTTCCTCTCCAGCATCGGCTTTGCCATGATTCTGGGCTCAGCCGCCGGGATGGCGCTGGCACCGTTCGGCCACTGCGCCGGTACCGCCGCCGCCCTGCTCGGCCTGTTCCAGATGAGCGGCTCCGGCGCCCTGGTTGGTCTGACCGGCGCCCTGATGCACGACCCGCTCAGCCAGCTGGCACTGCATATGTGGCTGCTGCTGCCGCCCTTGGTGATGCTGATGACCCGCCGCGGTCGCCGCTTGTGTTTGCAATAAATCTTGTGCTCTGCTGGGCACACTCAGGGGGCCATCGGCCCCCTTCTCGTTTGTATCGCCTTTACAGCGTATGGCCATCCGGCAGAGAGCCGGCGATGGCAACCCCACTCACTCGATGTCAGCGGAGAACTCCCGATGAGCCACACTCTCAACGCAGCCCTGGTGGGCTATGGCTTTGCAGGCAAGACCTTCCACGCCCCCTTCCTCTCCACCACGCCGGGCTTGTCCCTGAGTTGGGTGGTAAGCCGCGATGCCGCCAAGGTGCAGGCCGATCTGCCCGGCTGCCGGGTCGGTTCACTGGAGGAGGTGCTAAGCGATGAGACCGTCGATCTGGTGGTGATCGCCACCCCCAACGACACCCACGCCCCCCTCGCCCGCCAGGCGCTCCTGGCAGGCAAACATGTGGTGATCGACAAGCCCTTTGCACTGGATCTGACCGAGGCGCAAGCACTGGTCGAACTGGCCGAAAAGCAGCAGCGGCTGCTCAGTATCTTCCACAACCGTCGTTGGGACGGGGATTTCCTTACCGTGCGCCGTTTGATTGCCGAAGGGACGCTGGGGCAGATCGCCCAGTTCGAATCCCACTTCGATCGCTATCGCCCCGAAGTGCGCCAGCGCTGGCGCGAAGCGGGTGGCCCGGGTTCCGGCCTCTGGTTCGATCTCGGCCCCCATGTACTGGATCAGGCGCTGCAGCTGTTCGGCCAGCCGGACTGGCTGCAGGCCGATCTGGCCGAGCAACGCCCCGGCGCACTGGCGGACGACTACTTCCATGTGGTGCTGGGTTACGGTGCTCTGCGGGTTATTCTGCATGGCAGCTGTCTGGTCTCGGCCACCATGCCGCGCTTTGTCATTCACGGCAGCCAGGGTTCGTTCGTGAAATTCGGTATGGATGTGCAGGAAGATCAGCTCAAACTGGGCAAGCGGCCACCGGCGGCGGATTGGGGCATTGATAGTGAACCCGGTCAGCTCAGCCGCATTGTCGATGGTCAGTTGCAGCAGCAGAGCGTGGTGGGTGAGGCGGGGGATTATGGCGCCTACTATCGCGGTGTCTGCGCCGCCATCAAGGGGGAGGGAAGCAATCTGGTGCCAGCAAGTGAAGCGCTGGCGGTGATGGCGCTGCTGGATCTGGCCCGTCAGAGCCACCTTGAGGGAAAACGGCTGCCCTGTCAGAAGCTGTCTGACTAAGGTGCGGGTCATCGGCCGCGCTTGACCAACCTTTACCTTGTTAAACCACCACAAGATGGCAACAAAGCGGTGTTTTATTGTGCAATTAGTGCCATTTAACGGCATCTTGTATTGATATCAGTCGTTGCAGTGGAGCTTTTTATCCACGGCACGAAAAAATGTCATTGTGATATCCGTTTTCATCGGTAACTAATGGGGCTATATTGCGCCCGCCTGCTGCCTCCCGGCTTCTTGTTTCAATACCGGGCAACGGTGGGCGCTGTGATGGTTGCACAGACCATCTCTCCATCTTTTTTTGAGGGAATGCACATGAACAAAGTACTGGTAGCCGGTATCCTGGGTCTGATGTTGACTGCTTGCGGTCAGAAAGAAGAAAAAGCTGCCGCTCCTGCTGCTGCTCCGGCCGCCGAAGTTGCTGCCACTGTAGAAAAAGCCGCTAGCGAAGCCACCTCTACCGTAGAGAAGGCCACCTCCGAAGCGACTGCAACCGTAGAAAAAGCTGCTACCGAAGCCGCTACCAAGGTTGAAGCTGCAGTGAGCGATGCCAAGGCCAACTAAGCCTGCACCTCATTCGAAGACGGGTCCGAAGGCAACTTCGGGCCCGTTTTTTTATCTGTCGCTCAGGGGGCCGGATTAATCAGCGAGGTGAGGATGTGATCCTCCCAGCGGCCATTGATCATCAGATACGCCCGCGCGAATCCCTCCCGCTCGAAGCCGAGCCGCTCCAGCAAGGCGCCACTGCGTTGATTGGCTGGCATATAGCAAGCCATGATGCGATGCAGATCGTGCTCCCGAAACAGGTAGTCGATGGCGGCTGACAGCACCTCTCCCATCACCCCCTGTCCCTGATGCTGCTGGTCGATGGCATAGCCCAGATGACACGCCTTGAAGACCCCCATCAGGATATTGCTGAAGTTGCAGGTGGCGATCACCCGCTCGCCAGCCGGATCGAGGGCCACCAGATTGACGCCGGTGCCGTTGAAGAACTGGCTGTAGCTGTCCTGCAGCCGGGCATGCCAGTAAGAGAGGGTGTAAAACTGCTCGTCCCGAAGCGGCTCCCAGGGGGCGAGATGGGCGCGGTTGCGCCGGTAGAAGTCGAGCATCATGGGGGCCTGATCCGGCGACAGTATGGTCAGGTGGGTACGGGCCGTCTTGATATGTGGCAGCGCCATCAGGACTCCCGCTGTCTTAGCCACTCATCGCGCAGCAGGCTGTAGTGGGCATGGTCCACAATCCGGTTGCCCAGACGCTCTGCGCGCCGGGTCACCCCCTCCAGCTGCATCCCGAGCCGTTCACAAACAGCCCTGCTGGGCTCGTTATCGGTGGCAGCGCTGATCTCCACCTTCTCCATCCCCATCTCTTCGAAGGCGTGGTGGATCAGGGCCTGACAGGCCCGGGTGATGATGCCGTTACCCTGCCAGCGCTCCGCCAGCCAGTAACCGATGACCACCTTGCCAAGGTCGTGATCGATGCTGTTGTAACCTATGACCCCCACCACCTCCCCCTGATACTC